>NZ_JBHUTX010000020.1:0-118823 GCF_042671245.1 Streptomyces sp. NPDC057099 | reverse complement strand
TCCGGCTACGAACTGTGCGAGAACACCCCGCTCAGGGAAGGCAGCGAGGAGTACCTCCACTCGGAGAAGTACCAGCTCACCCGCCGCGACTGGGAAGCGGCCGAGCGTGAGGGGCGCACCATCACCCCCCTGCTGACCAGGCTCAACACCATCCGGCGGGAACACCCGGCCCTGCGCCGGCTCAGGAATCTCCGCTTCCACCACACCGACAACGACTCCCTCATCGCGTACAGCAAGCGCACGGGAACCGACGTCGTCCTGGTGGTCGCCAACCTCGACCCTCACCACGCCCAGGAGGCGACGGTCTCGCTGGACATGCCGCAACTCGGCCTGGACTGGCACGAGTCGGTGCCGGTGCGCGATGAGCTCACCGGCGAGACCTACCACTGGAGCAGGAACAACTACGTGCGTCTCGAGCCGGGGCGGGCTCCCGCGCACGTCTTCCACGTCCTGTCACCGCCCGCCGCGCAAGCGATCGGAGGGGCAGGAACGTCATGACCGTGAACGAGCCCGTGCTGGACACCTTCGAGGACACACCCGTCAGAGACCGGGACCCGGAGTGGTTCAAGCGCGCCGTGTTCTACGAGGTGCTCGTCCGCTCGTTCCAGGACAGCAACGGCGACGGTGTCGGGGACCTGAAGGGCCTGACCGCCAAGCTGGACTACCTCCAGTGGCTCGGCGTCGACTGCCTGTGGCTACCGCCGTTCTTCAAGTCGCCCCTGCGCGACGGCGGCTACGACGTCTCCGACTACACGGCCGTGCTGCCGGAGTTCGGCGACCTCGCCGACTTCGTGGAGTTCGTCGACGCCGCCCACCAGCGCGGCATGCGCGTGATCATCGACTTCGTCATGAACCACACCAGCGACGAGCACGCGTGGTTCCAGGAGTCGCGCAAGGACCCCGACGGGCCCTACGGCGACTACTACGTGTGGGCCGACGACGACAAGGGCTATCCGGACGCCCGGATCATCTTCGTCGACACGGAGACGTCGAACTGGACGTACGACCCGGTGCGCGGCCAGTACTTCTTCCACCGCTTCTTCTCGCACCAGCCCGACCTCAACTACGAGAACCCGCGCGTCCAGGAGGAGATCCTGGCCGCGCTGAAGTTCTGGCTGGACCTGGGCATCGACGGATTCCGGCTGGACGCGGTGCCGTACCTGTACGCGGCCGAGGGCACCAACTGCGAGAACCTGCCCGCCACCCACACGTTCCTCAAGCGGGTGCGCAAGGAGATCGACACGCAGTACCCGGACACCGTGCTGCTCGCCGAGGCCAACCAGTGGCCCGAGGACGTCGTCGACTACTTCGGCGACTACCCGAGCGGCGGCGACGAGTGCCACATGGCCTTCCACTTCCCGGTCATGCCGCGCATCTTCATGGCCGTACGACGGGAATCCCGCTACCCGGTCTCGGAAATCCTGGCGAAGACCCCGGCCATCCCCTCGAACTGCCAGTGGGGCATCTTCCTGCGCAACCACGACGAGCTGACCCTGGAGATGGTCACCGACGAAGAGCGCGACTACATGTGGGCCGAGTACGCCAAGGACCCCCGCATGCGCGCCAACATCGGCATCCGCAGGCGCCTCGCTCCCCTGCTCGACAACGACCGTCACTCGATCGAACTGTTCACCGCCCTGCTGCTGGCCCTGCCCGGCTCGCCGATCCTCTACTACGGCGACGAGATCGGCATGGGCGACAACATCTGGCTCGGCGACCGGGACGCCGTCCGGACCCCCATGCAGTGGACCCCGGACCGCAACGCCGGGTTCTCCACCTGCGACCCGGGGCGTCTCTTCCTTCCGGCGATCATGGACCCGGTCTACGGCCACCAGGTGACCAACGTCGAGGCCTCCATGTCCTCGCCGTCCTCGCTGCTGCACTGGACCCACCGGATGATCGAGATCCGCAAGCAGAACCCCGCCTTCGGACTCGGCACCTACACCGAACTGCCCTCCTCCAACCCCGCGGTGCTGGCGTTCCTCAGGGAGTACGAGGACGACCTGGTGCTGTGCGTGAACAACTTCGCGCGGTTCGCGCAGCCCACCGAACTCGATCTGCGCGAGTTCGCCGGGCGCCATCCGGTGGAGCTGTTCGGTGGGGTCCGTTTCCCGGCCATCGGCGAGCTGCCGTATCTGCTGACCCTCGGGGGTCACGGCTTCTACTGGTTCCGGCTCACCCGAGTCGCATCCCGCATCGGACGGCGACTGTGAGCACGCGCCGGGACAAGGAGGCGTGACCATGCCGAGGACCGCATCCCTCCGCCCGAGCCTCACGCGCCCGGCCGAGCCCATGGAGTCGCTCGGCGCGCTGCTGCGCGACTGGCTGCCCCGCCAGCGCTGGTTC
The DNA here is from genome assembly GCF_042671245.1 of Streptomyces sp. NPDC057099. NCBI lineage: Bacteria > Bacillati > Actinomycetota > Actinomycetes > Kitasatosporales > Streptomycetaceae > Streptomyces > Streptomyces sp. NPDC057099. The sequence continues at coordinate 116,477 of NZ_JBHUTX010000020.1, read as the reverse complement.
GCGGGCAAGGACCGGCCCGTCACGGAACTCGGCCTGCTGTCGATGACCGAGCTGTTCCCGGGCTGTCTGCACCTGCTGGTCCACGCCGGGCACGCCGGGCACACGGGTGTGCCCTCGCCCGGCGGTGCTCCCCCGGCCGGCGACTGCTACCAGCTCCTGCTGGGCGTACGGGAACACCCGTCGCCGCGCCTCGGCCGGGCCCTCATCGGGCGGGTGCAGGACGGACCGCTGGCCGGTCTGACGGTCTACGACGCACTGCACGATCCCCGTTCGGCCCAGCTGCTCCTGGACCGGCTGCGGCAGCCCGGCACCTCCGGCCCGCTGCGCTTCGACTGCGACCCGGACCAGCGGGTACCCGCCGGACTGGTGCCGCGGCTGCTCGACGCCGAGCAGTCCAACTCCTCGCTGGTGTACGGCGACGAGTACATCCTGAAGATCTTCCGGCGTATCCAGCCGGGCGTGAACCCGGACCTGGAGGTGCCGGGGGCGCTGGCCCGCCAGGGCTGCCACCGGGTCCCCGCGCCCGTGGCCTGGTTCCAGACGAACCATCCCTTCAAGGCGACGCTCGGTGTGCTCCAGCCGTATCTGCGGGACGCCTCCGACGGCTGGACGCTGGCGCTGCACTCCCTGGCCGCCGGGGACGACTTCACGGTCCAGGCCCAGGCGCTCGGCGCGGCCACGGCGGATGTGCATCTCGCGCTGGCCTCGGCCTTCCCGGTCGGCGCGCCCGGGGAGAACGGGCGTACGGCGACGGCGATGACCGAGCGGCTGGACGCCGCCGCGCACTGCGTGCCCGCGCTCCAGCCGTTCGTGCCGGGCCTGCGGACCGCGTTCGCCGCCCTCACCACCTGCGACCCCGGGCCGCCCGCCCAGCGCATCCACGGCGATCTGCACCTCGGCCAGGTGCTGCGGGCCGGACGCGAGTGGTTCGTCATCGACTTCGAGGGCGAGCCGTCCCGGCCGCTCTCCGAACGGCGCAGCGCCCACTCCCCCGTGCGGGACATCGCCGGGATGCTGCGCTCCTTCGACTACGCCGCCCGGCAGCGCCGCCCCTGGCGCCCGGAGTGGGCGCGGCGCTGCCGCGAGGCCTACTGCGCGGGCTATGCCGCGCGTGCCGGCTGGGACCCGCGCAAGAAACACGGACTGCTCCGCGCCTATGAGACGGACCGGGCCGTGTACGAGGTGCTGTACGAGGCACGGCACCGCCCCGACTGGCTGCCTGTACCGATGGCGGCGATCGAGCGCCTCGCTGTGAGAGGAGACTGAGCCGTGGCCCTGCGAGACACCTCAATCCCGGAGCCGTCAGGCCCGGTCCCGAGCGCGACCGCGCCCGCCCTGGGCCCGGAGGACCGCGGGCGCCTGCTGGCGGGCGCCCACCACGATCCGCACGCGCTGCTCGGCGCCCACCCCGCCCCCGGCGGGATCGTGTTCCGGGCGCTGCGCCCCTTCGCCCGCTCCGTGAGCGTCGTGACCGGCGGCAAGCGCACGGCCCTCGTCTCGGAGGGCGACGGCCTCTTCTCGGGCCTGCTGCCGCTGGAGGCGATCCCCGAGTACACGCTGCACGTGGCGTACGACGGCGGTGAGCAGGAGGTACACGACCCGTACCGCTTCCTGCCCGCGCTCGGCGAGCTCGACCTGCACCTGATCCGAGAAGGCCGGCACGAGCAGCTGTGGCAGGCGCTCGGCGCCGAGCCCATGACCCATGAGGGCGTGACCGGCACCCGGTTCACGGTGTGGGCGCCGAACGCGCAGGGCGTGCGGGTCGCCGCCGACTTCACCCACTGGGACGGCACGCAGTTCCCGATGCGGTCCCTGGGCGCGTCCGGGGTGTGGGAGCTGTTCCTGCCGGGCGTCGGCGAGGGCACCGCGTACAAGTTCGAGATCCACTCCCGGTACGGGCACCGCTTCCTCAAGGCGGACCCGATGGCCCGCCGTGCCGAGGAGCCGCCCAACACGGCGTCGGTCGTGACGGCCTCGCACTACGAGTGGGCCGACGCCGAGTGGATGGCGCACCGCGACGACACGCCGGTGCACGAGGCGCCCATGTCGGTGTACGAGGTGCATCTGCCGTCCTGGCGCCCGGGGCTGACCTACCGGCAGCTCGCCGAGGAGCTGCCCGCGTACGTCAAGGACCTCGGCTTCACACACCTCGAGCTGATGCCGGTCGCCGAGCACCCCTTCCACGGCTCGTGGGGCTACCAGGTCACGGGCTTCTACGCGCCGACGGCCCGGCTGGGCTCCCCGGACGACTTCCGGTTCTTCGTCGACGCCTGCCACCGCGCCGGCATCGGCGTGATCATGGACTGGGTGCCGGCGCACTTCCCGAAGGACGACTGGGCGCTGGCCCGCTTCGACGGGGACCCGCTGTACGAGCCCGGGGACGGGCGGCGGGCCGAGCACCCGGACTGGGGCACGTACGAGTTCGACTTCGGCCGCACCGAGGTGCGCAACTTCCTCGTGGCGAACGCGGTGTACTGGTGTGAGGAGTTCCACATCGACGGGCTGCGGGTGGACGCGGTCGCCTCGATGCTCTACCTCGACTACTCGCGTGAGGACGGCCAGTGGGAGCCCAACGCCTACGGCGGCCGGGAGGACCTGGCGGCCATGGCGTTCCTGCAGGAGATGAACGCGACCGTGTACCGGCGTGCTCCCGGCGTGGTCACCATCGCGGAGGAGTCCACCGCCTGGGGCGGCGTGACCCGGCCCACCGACACCGGCGGGCTCGGTTTCGGGCTGAAGTGGAACATGGGCTGGATGCACGACTCGCTGGAGTACCTGAGCCATGAGCCGGTGCACCGCAAGTACCACCACCACGAGATGACGTTCTCGATGGTGTACGCGTACAGCGAGAACTACGTCCTGCCGATCTCCCACGACGAGGTGGTGCACGGCAAGCAGGCGTTGGTGTCGAAGGCGCCGGGCGACTGGTGGCAGCGGCGCGCCACCACCCGCGCCTACCTCGGCTTCATGTGGGGCCACCCCGGCAAGCAGCTGCTGTTCATGGGGCAGGAGTTCGCGCAGGGCGCCGAGTGGTCGGTGGAGCACGGGCCGGAGTGGTGGCTGCTCGACGACGGCTATCACTCGGCGGGTGACCACCGGGGCGTGCGTGATCTGGTGCGTGACCTGAACACGGCGTACCGGGCGACGCCGGCGCTGTGGCAGTGCGACACCCGTCCGGAGGGCTTCCGGTGGGTGGCGGTGGACTCGGCCGACGACAACGTCTTCGCTTTCCTGCGGTACGACGCCGAGGGCAGTCCGCTGCTGGCGGTGTCGAACTTCTCCCCCGTCGTCCGGCACGACTACGGCCTCTGGGTCCCGGAGGACGTCGTCGCCTGGCAGGAGACCCTCAACACCGACGACACACGCTACGGCGGAAGCGGCGTCACCAACCCGGATCCGGCCAAACCGGAGGACGGCCGTGTCCGGATCACGTTGCCGCCGCTGGCCACCGTGTGGCTGAGGCCGATCGCTCCGTGACGCCGCGCGGGCACACCAGGTGTCCGACCCGCCTGTGAGGGGCACTGGGGGTCGTACCACCGGACTCTCCCGGTGGCACGACGCGGCAGGGTCTCAGAAGGGCGGGCATCAGGTGCGCACCGTCGGAGTGGAGGAGGAACTCCTCCTGGTCGATCCGGAGACCGGCGAGCCGCGGGCCCTGTCCGCGGCGGTGCTCGCCCACGCCGCGCGGGACGACGCGGATCAGGACATCTTCGAGAAGGAACTCCACGAGCAGATGCTGGAGTTCGCCACCCATCCGCAGTCGTCCATGGAGAGCCTGCGCGCGGAGATCGCCCGCTGCCGCAAGGAGGCGGCCCGGCACGCCGGGGAGATCGGCTGCACCGTCGCGGCCCTGGCCACCTCCCCGCTGCCCGTCAGTCCCGCCATCGGCGTCACCCAGCGGTACCAGTGGATGGCGGAGCAGTACGGCATCGCCACCCGGGAGCAGCTCGTCCTGGGCTGTCATGTGCACGTGGCCGTGGAGTCCGACGAGGAGGGCGTCGCGGTCGTCGACCGGGTGCGGCCCTGGCTGCAGGTGCTGCTGGCGCTCAGCGCGAACTCGCCGTTCTGGCAGGGGCACGACTCGGGGTACAGCAGCTATCGCAGCCGGGTGTGGCAGCGCTGGCCGTCGGCGGGTCCGACCGAGATCTTCGGCTCGGCCGAGCGGTACCACCGGCTGGTCGCGGAGATGGTGGCCACCGGGGCCGTCCTCGACGACGGGATGATCTACTTCGACGCGCGGCTGTCCCGGCAGTATCCGACCGTGGAGGTGCGGGTCGCGGACGTCTGCCTGCGCTCGCGCACGGCCGCGCTGGTCGCCACCCTCGTCCGCGGGCTGGTCGAGACCGCCGCACGCGCGTGGCGGGCGGGCGAAGAGCCCCTCGACCACAGCGTCAGCCTGCTGCGGCTGGCCCACTGGCAGGCCGCCCGGTCCGGTCTGACGGGCGAGCTGCTGCACCCCGCGACCATGCGGCGCCTGCCCGCCGAGGCAGTCGTCCGTGCCCTGCTGGACCATGTCGGCCAGGCCCTCGCGGACACCGGTGACCTCGAGCGGGCCCGGGCCGCCTGCGAGGAACTGCTGCGGGAGGGCAACGGAGCACAGGTGCAACGTGCGCTGATGGAGCGCACGGGCAGCCTGCGGGACGTCGTCACCGAGTGCGTGCGCCACACCCAGGCGTGAGGCGTCCCGCTCCTTCGTCCCGCCCCTCCTTCGATCACACCGAGATCATCAGCGGTGTCACTTCCGTATTTCCCGACCCCGAAGGGTCCCGACTCGACTACATTCGAGCACCGCCGATGACGGTACCCGTCGGCAATGTCACACCCCGTACACGTCAGGAGCATGCATGCGCGAAACGGCCCTCGCTCCACCGGCCTACTCGCCCCTGACCGGCGGGCTCGCCGACAGCGTCTTCGAGACGGCGGACCGCGAACCCACCCGGCCGATGCTCGCCCGCCGCACCGACCCCGCCTCCGCCGTCTGGGAGGAGGTGACGGCGATCGAGCTGCGCGACGAGGTGGTGGACGTGGCCAAGGGTCTGATCGCGTCCGGGATCGCGCCGGGCCACCGCGTGGCGATCATGGCGCGCACCCGGTACGAGTGGACGGTCCTGTGCTACGCGCTGTGGGCCGTGGGCGCCGAGGTCGTACCGGTCTACCCGTCGTCGTCGCGCGACCAGGTGGAGTGGATCCTGCGGGACTCCGGCTGTGTGGCCGTGGTGGTGGAGGACGAGCAGGGCGTCATGACCGTCGGCTCGGTGTGCGCGGCGCTGCCGCTGCTGAGCCACGTCTGGCAACTGGACGCGGGAGCGCTGGAGGAGCTGGCGGCGCGCGGGGAGTCCGTGGCGCTCGCCACGGTCGATTCGATGCGCCGCATCGTGCTGCCGGACTCCACGGCCGTCATCGCCTACACCTCCGGCACGACCGGCCACGCCCTGGGCTGCGCCCTCAGCCATCGCAATCTGGCCGGGACCTGCGACACGCTGCTGGCCGGCTGGGGGCAGACGGCGGCAGCGCGCGGGGAGCAGGGCTCCGTGCTGGCGTTCCTGCCCTTCTCCCATGTGTACGGGCTCATGATCCAGGGCCTGTGCGTGCGCGGCGGCCTGCTGATGGGGCACCAGGCCGACCTCGGCGGGGAGGCCCTGTTCTCGGCGCTGCGCTCCTTCCGGCCCACGTACTTCTACGCGGTTCCCTCCGTCTTCGAGAAGATCTACAAGAACTTCCTGCGCACGGCGCAGCAGGGGGGCCACGGCGGACTGTTCGAGCGGGCCGCCGAGACGGCGCGGGACTTCGCCGCGGCCCTGGAACGCCAGCGGCTGGGCCGGGGCCGCGGACCCGGTTTCGATCTGCGGCTGCAGCACGCCCTCTACGACCGCACGGTGTACCGCAGGCTGCGGGCCGCGCTGGGCGGCCGGGTGCGGCGGGCGACATCCGGCGGCTCTCCCCTCAGCCGCGACCTGTCCCTCTTCTACGAGGGCATCGGCATCTATGTGAACGACGGCTACGGCCTGACGGAGACCAGCGGCGGGGTGACGATGCAGCCGCTGGGCCGGGAGAAGTCCGGGACCGTCGGGCAGGCGCTGCCGGGCACGGAGATCCAGGTCGCCGACGACGGGGAGATCCTGGTGCGCGGCCCGTCGGTGTTCCAGGGGTACGTGGGTGACGACGCCGGCACCCGGGCCGCCCTGCGCGGCGGCTGGCTGGCCACCGGCGACCTCGGGCGACTGGACTCGGAGGGCTATCTGACGATCACCGGCCGCAAGAAGGACATCATCATCACGAGCAGCGGCAAGAGCGTCGCCCCGGCCTCCCTGGAGCAGCGGCTGCGGATGCATCCGCTCATCCATCAGGCGGTGGTGGTGGGCGACAACCGGCCGTGTGTCGGTGCCCTGATCACGCTGGATCCGGAGTTCCTGGCGCACTGGCGGGCCGCGCTGGCGCTGCAGGGCGAGATGCGGGAGGCACGGGAGGAGAACGCGCTGCGGGAGGAGGTCGCGCGGGCCGTGGCCGCGGCCAACAGTGCCGTGTCGCGGTCGGAGTCGATCCGGGTGTTCCGGGTGCTGGCGGAGCCGTTCGACGTGACCAACGGGCTGCTGACACCGTCGATGAAGCTGCGCAGGGACGAGATCGTGCGGCACTACGCGGCCGAGATCGACACGATGTACGAGTCTCGCAGGCGGCCCGGGCGGCCGAGCACCCCGGAGGATCCTTCGCACTGGGACGACTCGGACAACGTGTTCCGTTGAACGCGGACCGGACGCGTAGTCCGCGCTCGCACGGGAACACGACAGTGGCGACGCAAGAGAGAGGACGACAGCCCTGACGACAGCCCTTGCTGACGACCGGGCCGGAAAGGCGATATGTCAACCGAGCCGCGTGGGGACGACGCACTGACCTCCGAGGACATCCCGAGCCGCACGAACAGCTTCGTGGGCGAGCCGCACGACGTGACCGGTGCGCGGCTGGCCGCGGAGGGGTTCTTGCGCGACCTGGCACGATCCTCGCCGCCCTCCGCCCCCGAGTACTGGGACGACATCCTGCTGGTGGTGACGGAACTGGCCGCCAACGCGGTCCAGTACGCCCCGGGTCCGTTCGCGCTGCGGATGCGCCGGACCTTCGACGGGGTGCACGTGGTGCTGCACGACACCAGCAGCACGGAGCCCGCCCCGCGGCCCTTCGATCCGCGCAGCGGGGGCGGCGGCATCGGCTGGCACCTGATCCACACCCTGTGCGACCAGGTCAGCGTGGTGGCCGACGAGCGCGGCAAGGACGTGCACGTGTTCCTGCCCTGGTGAGCCGGGAGCGTCACGGGCGCGGAGCGCCCGTGACCGGCCCGGACCGAGGCCCTCTCAGACCGAGGCCGCCTCGCGTGGCGGCAGCCGGTCGTAGTAGTCGCCCACGGCCGTCAGGTACTCCCGGTCCCTGGTCTCGCTGTCCGTCTGGAAGCGGGGGGCCTCCTTCGCGTCTCCCCTGGTACAGGCCAGTGTGATCTTCCGGGCCTGTGTGTCGATGCCGATGACGACTCCGGCCGGCACCAGCACGCTGCGGCCGAACACCCAGACTCCGGTGTCGACGACCAGGTGCCGCATGCCGTGCGGGGCGTCCTCGCGGTCCATGTGCCCGATCGTGCCGTCGGTCGCGGCGACGGTGAACCCGGTCAGGTCCTGCCCCTCGACGTGACCGCTGTCCGGCGCGTACGACCAGATTCTGTCGATGGCCACGCTGCTCCATCCTCCTTCGCGGTGTACGGATCGCGGATCCCCGGGCGGACGATTCCCGCCCACCCGGCTCCACAGCAGCAATTACCCTCCTGCCGCAAGCGCATTCGGCGCACACCCCTGCCACCGTACGACGCGGAGCGGCGGGTATCGGAGAGGTTCCGGTCAGGTGGAATGGAGGGCGGCTTCCTGGGTAATCGCGGGGGCGCGGTGACATACGGAGCCCGGTGACGAAGGGAGGCACATGAGACACGGCATCCGAGCCCGCCCGACAACCGGCATCGCCCCGTACCGCGGTCACCCCTGAGAGGTGACCAGCCCAGGCCGTAGCACTTGATGGAGGTATCCGTGCCCCTCGCCCAGAACCCGCTGTCCGTGGAAGTCGAGCTGCCCCGGGAGGACGTGGCCCTGATCACGGTCGACGGCTACCTGGACGTCGACACCGCGACCGAGTTCCAGGCCCATCTGGCCAACCAACTCCACCACGGCCGGCGGCATTTCCTGCTCGACCTGTCGTCCGTCCCCTTCATGGACTCGTCGGGGATGAACATCATCCTCCGCGTGTACCAGGAGACCCGCAAGACCGCCGGCAGCGTGCACGTCATCAGCCCGACGTCCGCCGTCCGCCGCATCCTCGACCTGACGGGCGTCAGCATCACGGTTCCCATATCGGAGAGCGTGGACGAGGCTCTGGCCCGTGCCGACGAAGTGCCGGACACCCCCGAGGAGCCGGGGGCGGCGGGCGCCTGACGACCCGGTGCCGTCGCTCCGGATCGCTTGCGCCGGATCCGGTGTCGTACGAGGTCGGGGCATGGTTAGAGTTGTCGTCCGGCAAGTGTGATCATGCCGTTCTCGTTTCCCGAAGCGGGCTCGGTCGACGCAACGCGGAAGAGGAGAGAACCAGGTGCCGGAGCAGGAAGCGGACGGACAGCTCGAAACGCCCACGCGGGAGGTCAGGGACTTCCTGCACCGCCGGCGCGAACAGATCGCCCAGCGGTGGGCGGACGAGCCGCTGTTCCGCACCGTGTTCACCGTCTCGCGCGACGAGGCGGTGGAGGCGGGCAAGGCCGTCGTGGACGCGCTGGCGCAGGTGGCCGACTCGGACCAGGTGGAGGACCCGGACTCCGCGGGGTTCAGCGGGGTGCGGGAGCAGCTGGCCCGGATGGGCGCGGCCCGTTCCCGTGCCGGGCTGTCCAACACCCAGGTGTCCAGCGAGCTGGCCGCCCTGCGGCCGCCCGTCGAGAACCTGCTGGCCGCCGACCTGGAGCAGGCACCGCCCGAGCACCTGCGGGCGTGTTCGACGGCGTTCGCCGTGCTGATGGGCACCCTGCGGCTGGTGGCCATGCAGACGGCGCTGAGCGAGTGGGAGGCGCTCAGCGACCGGCAGCGCCTGCAGCTGATGGAGGTGGCCACGCCCGTCATCCGGCTGTGGGACGGCATCGTGGCCGTGCCGCTGATCGGGACGCTCGACAGCGCTCGCAGCCAGGTGGTCATGGAGACGCTGCTGGACGCCGTCGTCGACCAGCACGCCCGGTTCGCGATCCTGGACATCACCGGCGTGCCCACGGTCGACTCGCTGGTGGCGCAGCACCTGATGAAGACGGTGGCCGCCGCGCGGCTGATGGGCGCCGAGTGCATCGTCTCCGGCATCCGGCCCGCCATCGCGCAGACCATCGTCCACCTCGGTCTGGACCTGGACGTGATCACCCGCGCGAACCTCGCCGACGCGCTGGGGTACGCGCTGCACCAGCTCGGCGCGGACATCGTGAACGCGGGTACGGGACAGCGGTGAGCGACGCCTACCTCCGTCCCGCCACGGGCCATGTGCCGGTCCTGCGGCTCGGCGACGTCCTCCTGGTCACGCTCCAGGGGGACCTGCACGACAGCACGGCCCAGCAGCTCCAGCAGGACCTCGCGGAGACCATCTCCCGTACCGGGGTGCGCGGTGTCCTCATCGACATCTCCGGGGTGGAGATCGTCGACTCGTTCCTCGGCCGGGTGCTGGCCGAGATCGCCGCGCAGGCCAAGCTGCTGGCCGCGCGGACCGTGGTGGCCGGCATGCGCCCGGCGGTCGCCATCACCCTGGTGGAACTGGGACTGACGCTGCCGGGGCTGCGCACCGCGCTCAGCGCCGAGGCGGGCATGGAGCTCCTCACCCGGCGGACCCCGGTGGCCCGTCCCGGCGGCCCGCGTCAGGAGAGTCCGTGATGCACACCGCCGCGGGCGTGGAGGCCTGCCTGCCCATCCGGTCGGACCTGGACCTGGTGTGGGTGCGACAGCACGTGCGGCAGGCCGCGGCCCTGCTCGGCTTCGGCCTGGTGGCGCAGACCAAGCTGGTCACCGCCGCCAGTGAGCTGGCCCGCAACACCCTCGTGCACGGCGGTGGCGGGCAGATGGAGGCGACGCACGTGAGCAGCGCGGGTGCGCAGGGCCTGCGGCTGGCCTTCACCGACGAGGGGCCGGGCATCGCCGACCTGGACCGGGCGCTCAGCGACGGCTACACCTCCGGCGGCGGACTGGGGATGGGGCTGAGCGGCGCGCGGCGCCTGGTACACGACTTCCACATCGACAGCACGCCGGGCGACGGCACCACCGTGCGGGTGACCTGCTGGGTCGCCCACCCGCCGCGTCCGCGCGAGGAGGCCTGATGCCGCGCGTGTGGGACGTCCCGGTACGCGACTCGACGCGGGTGCGCGACGCGCGGGTCGCCGCGGAGGACGCGGCCGCGCTGGCCGGTCTCGACGAGCGGCGCACCGCGGCCGCCGCGCTGGTCGCGACCGAGCTCGCCACGAATCTGCTCAAGCACGCCGAGGGTGGTCAGGTGCTCATCGACATCGTGGCGCCGCCGGTGCTGCGGGAGGGACGTGACGAGTCCCGGGTCGTGCAGATCGCCGCGATCGATCACGGCCCGGGCATTCCCGACGTGCCCGCGGCGCTGCGCGACGGTTTCTCCACGACCCGCTCGCTCGGTGCGGGCCTCGGCACGTGTCTGCGTCTCGCCGACGACTTCGGCCTGCACAGCACGCCGGGCCGCGGCACGGTCGCGGTGGCCCGTGTGGGCACCACGCCCCGCGGTGACGGACCGCCCGCCGGGCCGGCCGTGCGCGTGTGGGCCGACGGGGTCTCGGGGAGCTGGAGCGAGACGCCCGGGCCCGGCACGCCGGGTGGTGCCGTTCCGGGGTGGTCCGGCGGTGTCCCCGGGCCTGAAGCGCGGCCCGGCCCGTCGGACGACGGCCCCGCGCCGGTCGCCGCCGTGCGGGCCGGAGGCGTGAACATCCCCTACGCCGGAGCCGAGTGCTCGGGCGACGCCTGGGCGTGGGTGCGGGCCGGGGAGCGGGTGACGCTGATGCTGGCGGACGGTCTGGGGCACGGTCCGGAGGCCGCTCGTGCCTCGTCCGCCGCGGTCGTGGCGCTGCACCGCTGGGCCCACCTCTCCCCCGCCGAGGTGCTGCGGCAACTGCACGGCGCGCTGAAGGGCACCCGGGGCGCGGCCGTCGCCGTGGCCCAGCTCGATCTGCGGGCCGGGCGGCTGCGGTTCGCCGGCATCGGCAACGTGGGGGCGCGACTGCGCACGGACGGCACCTGGCGTCATCTGCTGTCGCGGCCCGGCATCGTCGGCGTCCACCGGCCCGGCACCCTCCGCGAGGAGGAGGCCGACTGGGCGGACGACCGGCTGCTGATCCTGCACACCGACGGCCTGCCCAGCCGCTGGACGCCGCCGTCCGGCGCCGGGCTGCCCGCGGCCGACCCGGCCGTGACGGCCGCCGTGACGATACGTGACGCGAGCAGTCCCGCCCGCCCGGTGCGGGACGACACCGCCGTGGCCGTGCTGACTCCGACCCCGCCGGAACGCCCATGATGCGCACTTGGCAGATCACCACCGTCACCGATGCGGCACGCGCCCGCATCGCCCTCGCGCGCCTGGCCGCCGCGTACGGGGTGCCCACCGTCGAGCGGACGAGGCTGGCCGCCGCCCTCAGCGCGCACCTGCGTCAGTGCCTCACCAAGGGCGGCACGTGGCTGCTCACGACGGACCTGGCCGGCTCTCCCACCGAGGAGGGGCTGCTGCACGCCGTGGTGACCCCGTCGCCGGACGCGTCCGCCGCGGCCGGGGAACCGCCGTGGGAGGTCACGGCCCCCTGCCCCGAGGCGGCCCGGGCCGGGGAGAGCGGCACCGTCGCGGACGACCCGGCCGCCCTCGCGGAGGCGCTGCTCGGTGCCGACGAGGACACGGCCGTGGTGCTGGACAAGCTCACCGAGCAGGAGGACCTGGTCTCCTTCCACCGCGAGGAGCTGCACCAGACGAACCAGGGCGTCCTGGCGCTGCACGCGGAGCTGGACGCGGCCGGGCGGGCCCAGCGCGAGGCCTTCGCCGCCGAGCGCAGCGCCCGCAACGAGGCGGAGAGCGCCCGCCGCAGGCTGACCTTCCTCGCGGACGCGAGTGCCGTGCTGACGGCCTCGCTCAACCACGAGGAGATCGTGCGCCGGCTGCCGGACCTGCTGGTGCCGGAGTACGCGCGCAGCGTCGACATCTGGCTGTTCGACCACGAGGACGACCGGCACGGGTCGGCACCGCATCCGGCCGCCGCCGTGGTGGCGGCCCGGACCGGTCGGCCGCAGTACGCCGCCGACCATCCGGGTGGCCTGCCCGGCGTCGAGGACCAGCCGCCTTCGGCGCTGGATCCCGGGCGGCCGCTGCTGTGTGTCCCGCTGCCGACGCGACGGGCGCCGCTGGGAGTCCTGACCCTGTCGCCGCCCGGTGCGCGCTGGGACCCGGACGACGCGGTGATGCTGATCGAGCTGACCCGGCGGGCCAGCATCGCGATCGACAACGCCCGGCGCTTCGAGCACAACCGCGACATCGCCGAGACGCTGCAGCGCGCCCTGCTCACGGATCTGCCGACGACGCCGGGGCTCAGCCTGGCCGCGCGGTATCTGCCCGCCACGCACGGGATGAACATCGGCGGTGACTGGTACGACGCGTTCCGCCAGCGGGACGGCGGTCTCATCACCGTCATCGGCGATGTGACCGGGCACGGGCTGCACGCGGCCGTCATGATGAGCCAGCTGCGCACCGCGCTGCGGGCGTACGCCGTCGACGGCGACAGCCCGGGCCGGCTGCTGACCCGGCTGCATCGGTTCCTGCACCATCTGCAGCCCGACCTGTACGCCACCGCCGTCATCGCGCGCTTCCACCCGGACGAGCCCACCCTGACCTGGGCCGCCGCGGGGCATCCGCCGCCGGTGCTGCGGCTGCCCGACGGGACCGTGCGCACGCTCGACGCCAAACCCGGCGCCATGCTCGGCATCCCGCTCACCCAGGAGATCGCCGACCACACGGAGCAGGTGGAGCCCGGGTCGACGCTCGCGCTGTACACGGACGGGCTGGTCGAGCGGCGCGCGCAGGGCATAGACCCGGGCATCGAGCGGCTGGCCACGGCGCTCGGCGGGTTCCGTTCCGCGGAGCTGGACGCGGATCTGGAGGGCTCGGCCGACCGGATCCTGCATCCTCTGCTGAGCGATTCCGAGCGCGACGACGACGTGTGTCTGCTGCTGTGTCATCTCCAGGGGGACGCCACGTCCTGACGGCGCGGTCCGACCGGCGTCCGGCCGGCCGTGCCTTGCACGCGTTCTTCACTCCCGCCTGGTGCTTTTCGGCCACCGGGCGGGCATGGTGGTGATCGACGCGTTCGTCTGCCTGCCGCGTCCGACTGGCGTCCCGGTCGGACACGCGGTGGGATCGAAAGGGTGCGAACCAGCGATCCAGGGGCAGTCGAAAGGCGTTCGAGGCAGACCGCCTGGAGCCGCAGAAAGGGATGAACACCGTGACACGACCCAGGATCCTGGTGGTTGGCGCAGGCTTCGCCGGCGTGGAGTGCGTCCGCCGTCTGGAACGGAAACTCTCCCCGGACGAGGCCGACGTCACGCTGGTGACGCCGTTCGCCTACCAGCTCTACCTGCCGCTGCTTCCCCAGGTCGCCTCCGGCGTGCTGACGCCGCAGTCGATCGCCGTCTCCCTGCGCCGCAGCAAGAAGTACCGCACGCGGATCATTCCGGGCGGGGCCGTCGGCGTCGACCTGAAGTCCAAGGTCTGCGTCATCCGCACCATCACCGACCAGATCGTCAACGAGCCGTACGACTACATCGTGCTGGCCCCCGGCAGCATCACCCGTACCTTCGACATCCCCGGTCTGACGGACCACGCGTTCGGGATGAAGACGCTCGCCGAGGCGGCGTACATCCGTGACCACGTCATCTCGCAGCTGGATCTGGCCGACGCGAGCCAGGACCCGGACGAGCGGGCCTCGCGGCTGCAGTTCGTGGTGGTCGGCGGCGGCTACGCGGGCACCGAGACCGCGGCGTGCCTGCAGCGCCTGACGCACGCCGCCGTGAAGCGCTACCCGCGGCTGGACCCGGGGCTGATCAAGTGGCATCTGATCGACATCGCGCCGAAGCTGATGCCGGAACTCGGCGAGAAGCTCGGCAGCAGCGCGCAGGAGATCCTGCGGCGGCGGGGCATCGAGATCTCCCTGGGCGTCTCCATCGCGAAGGCCGGCCCCGAGGAGGTCACCTTCACCGACGGGCGGGTGATCCCGACCCGCACGCTCATCTGGACCGCAGGGGTCGTCGCCAGCCCCCTCATCGCCACGCTCGGCGCCGAGACGGTCAAGGGACGGCTCGCGGTCGCCCCCGAGATGAACCTGCCGGGCAACGACGGGGTGTTCGCGCTCGGCGACTCGGCCGCCGTGCCCGATCTGGCCAAGGGCGACGACGGCGCCATGTGCCCGCCCACCGCGCAGCACGCCCTGCGGCAGGGCAAGCACGTCGCCGACAACGTCATCGCGGCGCTGCGGGGGCAGTCGATGCAGCGTTACGTCCACAAGGACCTCGGGCTCGTCGTCGACCTCGGCGGCACCGACGCGGTCTCCAAGCCGCTGGGCATCGAACTGCGCGGCCTGCCCGCCCAGGCCGTCGCCCGCGGCTACCACTGGTCGGCGCTGCGCACCAACGTGGCCAAGACGCGGGTGATGACGAACTGGCTGCTCAACGCGGTCGCCGGCGACGACTTCGTACGGACCGGCTTCCAGACCCGGAAGGCCGCCCGGCTGAAGGACTTCGAGTACACGGACGCCTATCTGACGCCGGAACAGGTGCGGGAGCACATCGAGGGCTCAGGTCGGCGGGACTAGGCGGGGTCGAAGGGGAGCTTCCGATTCCGGCATGACATGCTGAGACGCGGATCTTGGTGTGGGTCGGGAGAGAGTGCGGCGGCGTGAGGGCAGCAGGACGGTCGGTGTGGACAGGTCTGCGGGACCGGATCGCGGCGTCCGACCCCGGACTGCTGCGCCTGACGGCCGGGTTGCGCACGGTCGGCGCCATCGCACTCACCCTGGCCGTGCTCAGCCCGTTCGGGGCCGATGTGCACCAGCTGGTGGCGGGGGCCATGGCGGCGATGGTCGCCACCTTCGCCATCCGGGAGAAGCAGCTCGGACCCCAGGCCGTGACACTGGCGCTGGGCCTGCCGGTGGCGCTGGCCTCCGTGTCGCTGAGCGCGGCGCTCAACGCGCGTGTCTACGTCGGTGACATCTTCTTCGTCGTCCTGATCTTCTGCGCGGTCTACGGCCGCCGGTTCGGCGACCGCGGCACCGCGCTGGGGCTGATCGGCTTCCAGGTCTACTTCCTGTCCCTGTTCGTCGGCGTCACCGTCTCCTCGCTGCCCGCGCTGTGCGGCGTCATGGCCGTGGCGTTCTGCTGCAGTGCCGTACTGCGCTTCGCGGTGGTGCCGGCGACGCCCACGGGCGTCCTGATGCGGCTGCGGCTGGCCTTCCGCGCCCGGCTGGCCCAGCTGGTGTCCGCACAGCTCGACCTCCTCGACGCCGACGGGGAGGAGATGGACAAGGCCCTGGACGCCGTGCGCGAGGGCACCGCGCGGCTGCACGAGACGGCGATGATGATCCAGGCGCAGCTGGACGAGGGCACCCAGGACGAGTCGGTGGCGCGGCTCGTGCAGCGCCGGGTCGCGGACGCGGAGATCGCCGCCGAGCGGCTCGGTCTGCTGTTGCTGACCGCCCGCACCGCCGAGCGTGCCGACACGCTCACCCTGCACCTGCCGGGCGCGCCCGCGCCGTCGCTGAGCGCGCCGGCGGTACCGGACGAGGCCACCGCCACGCTCCGCCGGGATCTCCAGGCGCTGCACACCCTCGTGCTGCGGGCCGGGAGCGGCCATACAGGCACAGGGCTGGCCCACGTACGCAACCGGCTGCTCGGCTACCGGGACGAGGAGAACCTGCCGGCCGCACCCGCCGCCGTCCAGGACGTCTTCCGGGGCATCGGCGAGTCGGCCCGCGCGGTCATGGGTCTGCGGATCGCGCTGGACGGCCCGCAGGACGAGTCGGACGACACCCCTGCCACGGCCCGCTCCCGCGAGGAGCTGGACGCCGAGGACGCGGCGATCGACGGCGGCGGCGAGGAGCCGACCGTCGAGGAGGAGACAGGTCTGCGGCGGCCCACCACGCGTGCCGCGGTACAGGTCGCCGTCGGCTCGACGCTGGCCATCGTGGGCGGCGAGCTGCTGTCCACACAGCGCTGGTACTGGGCCGTGCTGACCTGCTGGATCGTTTTTCTGAACACCGCCTCGACGGGCGAGATCCTCGTCAAGGGCTACCGGCGGCTG
This sequence comes from Streptomyces sp. NPDC057099, assembly GCF_042671245.1. Lineage (NCBI taxonomy): Bacteria > Bacillati > Actinomycetota > Actinomycetes > Kitasatosporales > Streptomycetaceae > Streptomyces > Streptomyces sp. NPDC057099. The sequence continues at coordinate 100,088 of NZ_JBHUTX010000020.1, read as the reverse complement.
CTCGGCACGGTGTTCGGCGTCGTGGCCGGAATCGTGCTGGCGGGACTGGTCGGGCAGCACACGTGGACGGCGTTCGCGCTGGTGCTGGTGCTGATCTTCGCGATGTTCTACTCGGCGCCGTTGTCGTACACGCTGATGTCGTTCTTCGTCACGGCGATGCTGGGGCTGCTGTACACGCTGCTGCACACCTACAGCCTCGACGTGCTCGTGCTGCGGGTGGAGGAGACGGCTCTGGGCGCGGCCTGCGGCGTGGTGGCGGCGGCGCTGGTCCTGCCCGTGCGGACCGACCGCCGTACGAACGAGCTGCTCGGCACCGTGCTCGAACGGCTGGCCGATGTCACCGAGGCCGCGGTCGGGCAGCTCAGCGGCGGGCCCGCGGACGAGCTGCTGGACAAGGCGCGCGACCTGGACCAGGCGCTGGCCGACCTGCGGGCCGCCACGCAGCCGCTGACCCATCCGGTCACGCCGCTGCGGGCCCGGCGCCACACGGCCCGGTACGTGGTGGCGCTGCTGGAGACGTGCGCGTACCACGCGCGGACGCTGGCGGCGACCGCCGAGCTGCTGCCCACGCATCCCTCGATCGCGGCGGACCCGCGGTTGCGCGGGGCCGCGGCGCGTACCGTGCGCAACATCGGGACCATCGCGGCCCGGGTCGAGGACGAGCACACCGGGGCCCGGGTGGAGACCGGCCCGAGCATCGCCTCGCTGCTGGGGTCCGACGCCGGCACACCGCGCTACGGCCGGATCACCGACCGCGTGCTGCGGCACCTGGAGCGGCTGGACGAGGCCGTGGTGGGCCTGGCCCGGCCGCTGGGCGTGCCGGTGGCGGAACCCCGGAGCTGAGGCGCGGCCCGCTCAGAAGTCCGTGGGCAGTCCGCTGACCTCGGCGATGCCCCGGAGCTCCTCGGTCTGCCTGTGCCGTTCCTTGATGTAGTCGGCGATCTCGCCGAGGCGGGCCGGGTCGGACGCGGTGGTCGCGTCCGTGACGATCCTGACCGGGCCGGTGTCGTCGACGTCGAGTTCGACCACTTCGTTGTCGAGGCGGCCGGTGACGGCGGTGGCGATGACGAGGGCCACCTCGTCACGCACCTCCTGGGGCAGTTCGTCGCCGTCCCCTGAGTCGAGCGCGAAGTCGAGGCTGGACAGGCGCTCCTCGTCGATCGCCTCGAGGACCGGTTCCACCACGCGCATCAGGAGGCGGTAGTCCTCGGTGTCCATCCGGATGCGCAGGAGGTCCAGGTACATGTCCACGGGCCGGTCGTCGCCATGCGGAATCTCGGAATCGCTCATTGGCTTCGTGTTCCCCGCAGGACGCGGCTCAGACGCGTCGCCAGCGGGCCATCGCGAAGGAGAACACCCCGAACAGCACCAGCCCGGCCGCGACGCAGACCAGGAGCCAGGGGCCGAGGGGGGTGTCGGCGAAGGTGCGCAGGGTGTCGTCCAGGCCCTTGGCCTGGTCGGGTTCGTAGTCGATCGCGGCGCGGACGGCGAAGACACCGGCCACGGCGAACACCAGCCCGCGGGCGGCGCCGCCGGCCACGCCGGTGACGTCCACCAGCCGACGGGTGCGGCGGTCCATCTGCCCGAGCCGGAGCTTGTCGTGGTACTTGCGCAGGACCGCCCGTACGCCGATCCATCCGCCCGCGGCGACGATCGCGATCCCGGCCGCGCCGACCAGCCACTGCCCGCCGGGTATCTCCAGGGCTCTGGCGGTGGCGTCCCGGGACTGCTGGTCGCTGGAGCCGCCGCCGCTCTGGTGACGGCTGGCCGCGAAGGACAGCACGGAGTAGGCCACGAAGGCGTAGAACGCGCAGCGGACGGCTGCCATCAGCCGCTTGCGGGCGCTGCGGCCGTCCTTTCCGACGGAGCCGAAGAACACCTCGGACAGCCGCCACAGGGCCATGCCGACGAGCCCGATGCCCAGGGCCCAGAGCAGCACCGCTCCGAACGGCTTCTGCGAGATCGCCGCCAGGGCTCCCCCGCGGTCGGCCTGCTCCTTGGTGTCACCGAAGGCGATCTGCAGCGCCAGCGCGCCGACCAGCAGATAGATCACGCCCCGGGCGGCGAATCCCGCCCGTGCCGCCCCCTCGGTCACCGAACCCTTTGCCGCCCGTCGAGCTCGGAACCGTCCGGTCTGTGCCAGCGCACTCGTGTTCATGTCGACCTCCCGGCGTTCCGCATGCCCCCGCTCTGCGGCCACACACCCGGCCGGCCTCCGGACCAGCGCATTCCGGCCTGGCGACCCGGGAGTGCCCGGCCGGGGCGGGTACGCGACAGGGCCCGGCCGCGGCTGATGCCGTCGGCCGGGCCCTGTCCCGCCCGTGGTCAGGTGGCCAGGGCGGCGGTCCCGCGGGCCGGGTCAGGCCGTCGTGGAGGTGCTGCCGCCGTCCCGGGCGCCCGTCCGCTGCCCCAGGGCCTCGTCGCGCACACGGGCGCAACTGCGGCTGATGAGCCGGGAGACGTGCATCTGGGATATGCCGAGGTGGTCGGCGATGCGGCTCTGCGTCATGTCCTCGAAGAAGCGCATGTAGAGAATGGCCCGTTCGCGTTCCGGCAGGCGGCGCAGGCCTTCCTTGGCGGACTCGCGGTCGACCACGACGTCGTAGGAGGCGTCGGCCGCGCCGAGGGTGTCCGCGAGGCTGTAGCCGTCGTCGTCGGCCGAGAGCTCGGCGTCCAGCGACAGGGTGCTGAAGCTCTCCAGCGCTTCGAGCCCGGCGCCGACCTCTTCCTCGGTCAGGCCGGTGCGGGCGGCGAGGTCCGCCACGGAGGGCTCGGGGCTGCCCGGGCTCTGAGTGAGTTCACGGCGTGCCACCCGCACCTTGTTGCGCAGTTCCTGCACCCGGCGGGGGACCCGCAGGGCCCACATCCGGTCCCGGAAGTGCCGCTTGACCTCGCCGGTGATGGTGGGGACGGCGTAGCTCTCGAAGGCTCCCCGGCTCGGGTCGAACCGGTCGACGGCCTTGACCAGTCCGAGAGCCGCGACCTGCTTCAGGTCCTCCAGCGACTCTCCGCGGTCGCGGAAGCGGCCGGCGATGCGGTGGGCCATGGGCAGCCAGAGCGCGACGAGCTCGTCACGGACGGCCTCCCGCTCGGGACCCTCCTCCAGTTCCGCCATCCGGGTGAAGAGGGCCGCGGTGTCCGGGGCGTCGTCGTGCCGCCGCCGGGCGGCGGTGGTCGTCGTTCCGGGCGTGCCGGGGCGGTTCGTGGGCGTGTCGATGAGCATGCGGATTCGCTCCTGACAACGGTGATTTCAGGGTCTACCGCGGGAAGGCCGCCGCCCGGATCGCCTGGAGGGCCTCCGGGGCAGTCATACCGCTCCCGCCGGCGCGCCTCCGGTCCGAAGCACGAGGTTGCGACTGCCCTGCCCTCGGTGGAACAAACTCCACTTTGCTGTGCAATCTGCCCGGGAGCCGGCACCCGGGTTTTCAGGCGAAGGGCACGACGGCGGTGATGCACTTGCCGCCGGCCGGCAGGTCCGAGACGCGGACGTCGCGGGAGAGCCGGCACACGATGGGCCAGCCGTGGCCCCCGTGCCGCAGCCGTCCGTGCGGATCGGTGGGCGGCGCGGTGACGGGCAGTGCGTCACTGCGGTCGCTCACCGAGACTCGCACGCCGGGGCCGTCGACGTCGACCTGGAAGTCGGTGACGCCGCCGCCGTGCAGGATCGCGTTGGTCGTCAGTTCCGAGACGACGAGCAGCGCGTCGGACAGGGCGTCCGCGTCGCACGGGGTGTGGGTGGCGCGGCAGCGTTCGGCCACGGCCCGCTCCACGGCCCGGCGCGCCTCGGCGGGTTTGTACGGCCGGGCCCGGTCCGCGCCGAGCGGCCCGAATACGGATTCGATCATGTGCTCGTCGCACATCCTGCAGCTCCCTGGTCGGTGAAGACGGGAAGCCGGGTCCGGCCCGCGTTCCACGGCCGCCCGCACGGGGCACGCCTGGGGCTCACGGTGCCCGCTGCTTCCTTCAGCCTGCCGCGGCGTTCGGGGCGCGCACCTCGCGAGCGCCGCGGTCCTCTTCTCTTCGGCTGACCTCTCCCCGCACCTGCAAACCTCCGGTTCGCCTCCTCCTGCCGAAAAGCGCCCGAACGGCCGCCGGTCGGTGCCATCTCCGCGCGATGTGCGGGTAGGCGGGGTGCATGACCGATGTGGTGGACTCGGACGAACTGCTGCGGCGTATCCGGCGCGCGAGGACCTGCGCGGCGCGGGAGGAGCGGACGTGGCGTGCCAGGAGCGAGGAACTGGGCGCGACCGACCCGAAGGGGGCCAGGGACGCGACGGTGCGAGGGATGTCCTACGAGGCGGTGGTCAGGGTGCTGGACGAGATCCTGACGCCGGGCAAACACAGTCCGGAGGAGTGACCGGGGCCCGGCGCGGAAGGTGAAACGGGTCACCCGCCCCGCTCCGGGGTGCACAGCCGGCCCCTGGATGGTTTATCGTTCATTCATACGTGGTGCCGGAGTCGAACCCGTGGTCCTCCGTGCATCACCGCTAACGGCCCTGGCTGGTCTCCCCCGTCCAGCCAGGGCTTTTTCATGCCCGGAGAAAGTTGCGCACGCCGAGGTGCCCGAGGCCCCGCCAGCGGCTGAAATGGGCGTAGGGAGAAAGCACCGGAAGTCGACCTCCCGGCGAGGAGCTCCGCCTCATGACCAAAGCGATCAAACTCCTGACCGCCCTGCCTCCGTCGCAGCGGCACCGTCTGATGACGCTCGCGCGGGAGGTGTCCTTCGCCGAGGACACCCGGATCTTCGAGGCGGGCGGCGCGGCCGATCGCTTCTGGGTCATCCGCTCCGGCGCGGTCTCCCTGGACCAGGAGGTCAACTCCCTGCAACGGGTGACCGTGGCCAGCCTCGGCGCCGGCGACCTGCTCGGCTGGTCCTGGCTGTTCCCGCCGCACACCTGGGACTTCGGCGCGGTGGCGTTCAGTCCCGTACGGGCCTACGAGTTCGAGGCGGCGGCCGTGCTGGAACTGTGCGAGGAGGATTCCCAACTGGGGCTGCTGCTGGTGCGATCGGTCGCCGAGGTGCTCGCGCACCGGCTGGAGATGACCCGGGGCAAGCTGATGGAGCAGTACACACTGCACCGGCGAGGGGCCCTGTGAGACGTCAGACGCGGTAGCGGCGCAGTGCCGGTACCGCGGCGGCCAGGGCCAGCATCACGGCGACGACCAGCAGGCCGCCGCCCGTGACGGCTGCGCGGGGGCCGAAGGCGGAGCCCGCCGTGCCGTGCAGTACGTCGGCGAGGCGCGGGCCGCCCGCCACGACGACGGTGAAGACGCCCTGCATGCGCCCGCGCATCTCGTCGGTGGCGGCGGACAGCAGGATCGCTCCCCGGAAGACCATCGAGACCATGTCGGCCACACCGGCCACGGCGAGGAACACCACGCCGACCCACAGACTGCTGCTCAGTCCGAATCCCGCGATGGCCACACCCCACGCGACCACCGCCCCGATGACCATCCAGCCGTGCCGGCGCGCCCGGGAGAAGGTGCCGGAGAACAGGCCGCCGAGCACGGCGCCGATGGGGATCGCCGCGAACAGCAGGCCCAGCGCGAGCCCTTCGCCGTAGGGCGCGTAGGTCTGGGCGGCGAGCTGCGGGAACAGGGCGCGCGGCATGCCGAGGACCATGGCGATGATGTCGGCGAGGAACGACAGCAACAGCACGGTGTGCCCGGAGATGTAGCGGAAACCGGCGGCGATCTCCCGTACGCCCGCGCGGCGTTTTCCCGTGCCGGACAGGGGCGGCAGCGCCGGCAGCCGGTACACCGCCCACACCGTGACGCACAGCGCCAGGGCGTCGATCAGATAGAGCTCGGGCAGCCCGATCACGGGGATGAGGGCACCGGCGAGCAGCGGGCCGGCCACCTGGCCGGTCTGCATCACGGTCGAACCGAGGGCGCCCGCCGCGGGCAATTCGTCCTCGGGGACCAGGCGGGCGATGGAGGCGGTGCGGGCCGGTGCGTTCAGGCCCCAGAAGGCCTGCTGCATCGCGAGCAGCACCATGAGCGCGGCGACCGACTCCAGACCGGCGAAGGCCTGGAGCCAGAACAGCAGCGAGGTGACGGCGATGCCGCTGTTGGTGATCAGCAGCAGCTTGCGCCGGTCCATGCTGTCGGCGATCGCCCCGCCCCACAGCGCGAACACGATCAGGGGCACGAGGCCCGCCAGGCTCGCCGCGCCCACCCAGGCCGAGGAGCCGGTGATGTCGTAGATCTGCTTGGGCACGGCGACGGCGGTGAGCTGGCTGCCGACGGCCGTGACGATGGTCGAGCCCCACAGCCGCCGGTAGGCGGGGCGGCGCAGGGGGCGGGTGTCCATGGCCCAGCGGCGCCAGCCGCGGCGCCGGGGTGCCTCCGGCGCCGGATCCTGTTCTTCCGTCCTGCTCTCGCTCGTGTCCACTCGCCGCTTCCTGGATGCTCGCTACATCTACCGGGCCGGGGATCACTATCCCACCGGCCGCCGAGCGCCCCGGAGCCGAGGTGTCAGCTTCCGGCGATGAGCGCGGCACCGAGCACGATCATGGTGGCGGCGAGCACACCGTCCATGACGCGCCAAGCGGCGGGCTTGGCGAGGAAGCGGCCGAGCAGCCGGGCGCCGAAACCGAGGGCGGTGAACCAGCACAGGCTGGCCAGCACGGCGCCGAGGCCGAACGTCCAGCGCAGCGGGCCCTGGTCGGCGGCGACGGAGCCCAGCAGGAACACGGTGTCGAGGTAGACGTGCGGGTTGAGCCAGGTCATCGCCAGGCAGGTGAGCACGGCCCGGCGGGCTGATCCGGCCGCCTCCCCCTCCGCCCGGAGTCCGCCGCCCGGCCGGATCGCCCGGCGGGCGGCCAGGGCGCCGTAGCAGAGCAGGAAGGCGCCGCCGATCCAGCCGACCGCCGTCAGCGCGCCCGGCCATGCCACCACCACCGCGCCGACGCCGCCGACCCCGAGCGCGATGAGGGCGGCGTCGGAGAGGGCGCAGATGCCGACGACGGCGAGGACGGCTTCGCGGCGGACCCCCTGGCGCAGGACGAAGGCGTTCTGCGCGCCGATGGCGACGATGAGGGACAGTCCGGTGCCGAATCCCGCGGCTGCGGCGGTGAAGGTGCTGGTCATGACCTCGACGCTACGGACGGACCCGGCCCGGGTACAGCTAAAGATTCTTACGTATCATTAACGCACGTGATGACTTCCGAGATGGCGGACCTCCCTCTGGACCAGGTGCGGACCCTGCTCGCGGTCGTGGACGAGGGCACCTTCGACGCGGCGGCGGCCGCGCTGCATGTGACGCCGTCGGCGATCAGCCAGCGGGTGAAGGCGCTGGAGCAGCGCACGGGGCGGGTCCTGCTGCTGCGGACCAAGCCGGTGCGGCCCACCGAGTCGGGCGAGGTGCTGGTGCGGCTGGCCCGCCAGGTGGCGCGGCTGGAGCGCGACGCGTACGCGGAGCTGGGCCTCAGCGGTACGGGCGAGCCGACCCGGGTGTCGGTGGCGGTGAACGCGGACTCGCTGGCCACCTGGTTCCTCGGGGTGCTCACGCGTGTGCCGGAGGAGCTGCGGCTCCACTTCGAGCTGCGCCGCGAGGACGAGGACCACACGGCGGCGCTGCTGCGGGAGGGGGTGGTGATGGCCGCGGTGACCTCGTCACCGGATGCCGTGCCGGGCTGTTCGGTGCGGTCCCTCGGGCGGATGCGCTACCTCCCGGTGGCCGCGCCGGACTTCGCCGCACGCCACGTCTGCGGCCCTCTGGAGCAGGTGCTTCTCGATGTGCCCGTCGTGTGCTTCGACCGCAGGGACGACTTCCAGGACGGCTTCGTCCGCCGGCTCACCCGGGGGCGGAGCGGCGCGAGCGCGCTGCGGCACTACGTACCGACCTCGGAGGGATTCGTCGACGCCGTGGCCGCCGGACTGGGCTGGGGCCTGGTGCCCGAGGCCCAGGCGGAACCCCTGCTGCGCACCGGCCGGCTCGTCGGACTCGCCCCGGGCCGGACGGTCGACGTTCCCCTGTACTGGCAGCAGTGGAAGCTCGACTCCCCGGCGCTGGCGCAGGTCGCGGAGACGGTGACGGCGACCGCAGCGGAGGCGCTGCGCACCTGAGGCGCGCCGCCCTACTCCCCGATGCTCTCCAACTGCGCCGCCGCGCTGTGCAGCAGCATGTCCAGGGCCGTCGGATAGGCGCTGGTCAGCATGCGCGTGGCGAGCAGGGGTGCCGCTTCCGCGATGCGGGGATGGGTGGTGGCGGGCAGGCGGGCGTACGTCGAGCGCCACATCTCCTCGTCGGCGTGCAGTGAGGCGGTGGGCAGCGCCAGCGAGGCGGCGTCGAGTGCGGCGAAGGCCAGGGTGGTGTCGACGAAGGCGTGGTAGACCCGCACCGCGTCCGGCAGCGGGAAACCCGCCGTGCGCAGGACGTCCAGGACCGCCTCGTCGGCGGCGAGTTCGTGGGCCCGGCCCGAGACACGGCTGGCGGTGAGCACGGCCGCCTGCGGATGCGCCACGTACGCGGCGTGGATGCGCAGCCCGACGGCCCGCAGATCCGCCCGCCACTCCCCCGTCGGCGCCCAGCCGCCGAGCGCCTGCCCGATCAGCGCGTCGCCGATGGCGAGCGTCAGGTCGTCCATGCCCCGGAAGTACCGGTAGAGCGTGCTCGGGTCGGCGTCCAGGGCCAGGCCGAGCCTGCGGGCGGTCAGTCCCGCGCTGCCGTGTTCGTGCAGCATGCGCAGCGCCGTCTCGACGATCAGCTCCTCGGACAGCACGGTGCCGCTCTTGGTGGGCCTGCGCCGACGGCGTTTCTCCTCCGGCACCACGGGCTTCGGCACGACGGCTCCCTCCTTATGCCAACGCCATTGACCTTAAGACAGAGGGCGGCGTTTCATCTCCTCAAGGGCCCGCCACGTTCTTCGCAAAAAGGGAGTTTCTGTCATGCGTGTACTGCTCGTGGGCGCCGGCGGTGTGGGCGGCGCGATCGCCCGTATCGCGGCCCGGCGGCCCTTCTTCGAGGCGATGGTGGTGGCCGACTACGCCCCGGCCCGGGCCGAGGCGGCGGTCGCCGCGCTCGGCGGCGACACGCGGTTCACCGCCGAGCAGGTGGACGCCGGCGACGAGGCGGCGGTGGCCCGCCTGCTGTCACGGCACCGCTGCGACGTCCTGCTGAACGCCACCGACCCCCGCTTCGTGATGCCGCTGTTCCGTGCGGCCCGCGCTGCGGGCGCCACCTATCTCGACATGGCGATGTCGCTGTCCCACCCGCACGAGGACCGGCCGTACGCGGAGTGCGGGGTGAAGCTCGGCGACGAGCAGTTCGCGCAGGCGGCCGACTGGGAGAAGGAGGGGGTGCTGGCCCTCGTCGGCATGGGGGTGGAGCCGGGCCTGTCGGATGTCTTCGCGCGGTACGCCGCCGACGAACTCTTCGACGAGATCGAGGAGATCGGCATCCGGGACGGCGCGAACCTGACCGTGGACGGCTACGACTTCGCGCCCTCGTTCAGCATCTGGACCACCATCGAGGAATGCCTCAACCCCCCGGTCGTCTACGAGAGCGACCGCGGCTGGTTCACCACCGCACCCTTCAGCGAGCCGGAGGTCTTCGACTTCCCCGAGGGCATCGGACCGGTCGAGTGCGTCAACGTGGAGCACGAGGAGGTGCTGCTCGTCCCGCGCTGGGTCGACGCACACCGGGTCACCTTCAAGTACGGCCTGGGCCGGGAGTTCGTCGAGACACTGAGGACTCTGCACCTGCTGGGTCTGGACCGCACCGACCCGGTGACCGTGCCGGGGCCGGACGGGCCGGTGGCGGTCTCACCCCGGGACGTGGTCGCCGCGTGCCTGCCCGACCCGGCGACCCTGGGCGAGCGGATGCACGGCAAGACGTGTGCGGGCACCTGGGTTCGGGGCGTCAAGGACGGGAAGCCGCGCGAGGTGTACCTGTACCACGTGGTCGACAACCAGTGGTCCATGAAGGAGTACGGCAGTCAGGCCGTGGTGTGGCAGACCGCCGTCAACCCGGTGGTCGCGCTCGAACTCCTCGCCACCGGCGCCTGGTCCGGCACGGGTGTGCTCGGCCCTGAGGCGTTCCCGGCCGGCCCGTTCCTGGACCTGCTGACGGCCTACGGCTCACCCTGGGGCATGCGCGAGCAGTGACCCGTTGTCCGTGCGAATTTGTTTCACGAGGCATCGACAGGTGACCCGAAAAGGAGTAATCATCCGAACGGGCACGTTTCTACTGTGATGCAGGTGACTTCGATGGACAACTGGCGAGACCACGCTGCCTGCCGGCACGAGGACCCCGAGCTCTTCTTTCCGATCGGCACCACGGGCCCGGCCCTGCTGCAGACGGAGCAGGCCAAGTCGGTGTGCCGGCGCTGCCCCGTCCAGGACGAGTGCCTGCAATGGGCCATGGACACGGGCCAGTCCATCGGCGTGTGGGGCGGCACGAGCGAGACGGAACGGCGTGCGCTGAAGCGGCGCACGGCGGCCCGGCGCCGCTCCGGCTGACGTCCCTCCACCGGCCGTTCGGGGTGGCCGGGGTTACGCTCGCGCCGTACCCGTCCGTCACAGAAGGGGCCGGCCATGAGCGTGCGCGTCCGCCGTGTCTACGATCCGCCCGAGCCGGACGACGGGACGCGCGTCCTGGTCGACCGGCTGTGGCCGCGCGGACTGTCGAAGGACGCGGCCCGGGTGGACGAGTGGCCGAAGGCGATCACCCCGTCGACGGAGCTGCGCCGCTGGTACCACGCGGGCGAGGCCTCCCACGAGGAGTTCGCCGAGCGGTACGAGGCAGAGCTCACCGGCGACGAGGCCGCCGAACTCCTCGGCCACGTACGGGACCTGGTCCGTGAGGGCGATGTGACGCTGCTGACCGCGTCCAGGACGCCCGAGCAGAGCCACGCGACGGTACTGGCCCGCCTCCTCGACGGCTGAGGAGGCGGGCCCGGGCGCGTCAGGCGGTCTGCTTCGCCGCCGCCCGGCCCGCCGCCCGGCCCGAGAAGAGGCAGCCGCCGAGGAAGGTGCCCTCCAGCGCGTTGTAGCCGTGGACCCCGCCGCCGCCGAATCCGGCGACCTCGCCGGCGGCGTACAGCCCCTCCACCGGCTTGCCGTCGGCCCCGAGGGCGCGGGAGTCGAGGTCGGTCTGGATGCCGCCGAGGGTCTTGCGGGTCAGGATGTGCAGCTTGACGCCGATCAGGGGGCCGGCCGCCGGGTCGAGGATGCGGTGCGGGGTGGCGACCCGGCCGAGACGGTCGCCGATGTAGCGGCGGGCGTTGCGGATGCCCTGCACCTGGGCGTCCTTGGCGTAGGGGTTGGCGATCTGCAGGTCGCGCGCCTCGATCTGGCGCTTGATCCCGGCCGTGTCGAGGAGCGGCTTGTCGGTGAGGTCGTTCATCTTCGCGACGAGCTGTTCGATGCCGGGCGCGGTCACGAAGTCGGCGCCCTTGCGCAGGAACGCGTCGACCGGGCCGGGGGCGCCCTTGCCGAGGATGCGTTCCTTGAGGAACCCGGCGCGGTCCTTGGCGGTGATGTCGGGGTTCTGCTCGGAGCCCGACAGCGCGAACTCCTTCTCGATCATCTTCTGGGTGAGGATGAACCAGGAGTGGTCGTGCCCGGCGATGTCCTCGGTGGTGCGCAGATGCTTCAGGGTGCCGAGGGTGTCGTAGCCGGGCAGGTACGGCCCGGGCAGGCGGCGGCCGAGGGCGTCGAACCACATCGAGGACGGCCCGGGCAGGATGCGGATGCCGTGGCCGGGCCAGATCGGGTCCCAGTTCTGAAGGCCCTCGGTGTAGTGCCACATGCGGTCGCGGTTGACCAGTCGTACGCCCGCCTCGGCGCTGATGTCGAGCATCCGCCCGTCGACGTAAGCGGGTACGCCGGTGACCATCTCCTGCGGCGGGGTGCCGAGGCGCTCGGGCCAGTGGCGGCGGACGATGTCGTGGTTGGCGCCGATGCCGCCGCTGGTGACGATGACGGCCTGGGCGGTGAGTTCGAACTCGCCTATCGGGTCGCGGTTGGAGGCGACGCCGCGGGGTGAGGAGTCCTCGGCCAGGACCGTGCCGCGCACGCCCCGGGCGGTGCCGCCTTCGACGACCAGTGCGTCGACGCGGTGGCGGTGGTGGAAGGTGAGCAGCCCGTCGCGCGCGGCCTGCTTGGCGTAGCGGACGAAGGGTTCGACGACGCCGGTGCCGGTGCCCCAGGCGATGTGGAAGCGGGGCACGGTATTGCCGTGGCCGTGTGCCGTGAGGTCGCCGCGCTCGGCCCAGCCGACGGTGGGCAGGAAGGTGATGCCGTGCCCGTCCAGCCAGGACCGCTTCTCCCCCGCGGCGAAGTCGACGTAGGCGCGCGCCCAGCGCACGGCCCAGGAGTCCTCGTCGTCCAGCCGGTCGAAGCCGGCACTGCCCCGCCAGTCGCTCCAGGCGAGGTCGAAGGAGTCCTTGATGCCCAGGCGCCGCTGCTGCGGCGAATCGACGAGGAACAGCCCGCCGAAGGACCAGAAGGCCTGTCCCCCGAGGTTGGCGGCGTTCTCCTGGTCGACGAGGGCGACCTTGCGGCCCTTGCTGGTCAGCTCGTGTGCCGCGACCAGGCCGGCAAGGCCCGCTCCTACGACGATGACGTCGGCGTCCATGGCGACCGTTCCCTTCCTCAGTACTGCCTGTGATCGGGGGTGCCGCTGCCGTCGGTCAGCAGGGCCGTGAGCAGTTGCTTCAGCCAGGCGCGGGCGTGTTCGACGTCCCGGTCCAGCAGCAGTTGCGTGGTGACGCCGTCGTACGCGGCGACCACGGCACGGGCGGCGCCGTCCGTGCCGCCCAGGACGGCGGGCAGTGCGGTGTGCCCGCGGGCCCGGCCGAGCCGGTCGGCGATCGCCTGCCGCAGCCGCGCGCGGTGTTCCAGCAGGCTGTGCGCCACGTCCGGGTCGCGGGCCGCGTGCACGAGGAAGTCCGTCTTCACCAGGAGCCAGTCCCGGTCGAGGAGCAGCACGTCGGTGACGCGGTCCACGGTGGCCGGCACGTCGAGGCCGGGTCCGTCGAGGGCGAGGGCGCCCGACACCTGCTCGGCGATCAGGTCGGCCCGCTCGCGGTAGAGGGCGAAGAACAGCTCGTCGAGGCTGGAGAAGTTGGAGTAGAAGGCGCCTCGGCTGTAGCCGGCGGCCTCGCAGACCTCCTCGATGGAGACGTGCCCGAAGCCCTTGGCCGCGAACACGGAGAACGCCGCGTCCAGGAGGTTGGCCCGCGTGCGCACCCGGCGCCTGGTCACACGCCCCGTCGTCCCCTCCACGGCCATGTCCGGCCCCCTTTCGATACATGACTGTATTCGATACACCGATGTATCGAAAGCCTCGCGTCGCGAAGCCTGGAGATTCAATGGAACATATTTTCGATTGCGGAGTACGCTGGGCGCATGCACCTCCAGGGCTCCCTCTTCGACCAGACCGACGAGCTGCGCCTCGGTCCTCTCGACGGGATCAGCCGAACCGACCTCGGTTTCGGCGCCTGGCTCGACGTCCTGCCCGCATGGCTCAGCGGTTCCGACGACCTGTTCGAACAGCTGGCCGCCGAGGTGCCGTGGCGGGCGGAGCGGCGCACCATGTACGACCACGTCGTCGACGTCCCCCGGCTGCTCGCGTTCTACGGCACGGACGACCCGCTGCCGCACCCGGTACTGGACGAGGCGCGGGACGCCCTGTCCGCCCACTACGCCGGCGAGCTCGGCGAGCCGTTCACGACGGCCGGGCTCTGCTACTACCGCGACGGCCGGGACAGTGTGGCCTGGCACGGCGACCGGATCGGACGCGGTGCCCGCGAGGACACGATGGTCGCCATCCTCTCGGTGGGAGCGCCCCGGGACCTGCTGCTGCGCCCGATGCGCGGGGGCCGCGACACCGTGCGCCGCCCGCTGGGCCACGGCGACCTCGTCGTGATGGGCGGCTCCTGCCAGCGCACCTGGGAGCACTCCGTCCCCAAGAGCACCCGGGCGACGGGGCCGCGCGTCAGCATCCAGTTCCGCCCGCACGGCGTGAACTGAGGCGGTCCGAACCGCCCTGTCGCGCGGGCCCCTTGAGGCGGACCCGGCGATTCCGCCTGCGGCGGGGTCTGATTTCCTTCTCTCGTCGGGCTGGGACCACACAACGCGGGGCGATCATGCGGGCAGACGTACGGCAAGTCGCGGACGGCACCTATCTGGTGCACGGCTCCAACACCAACTGGGTGATCCTCACGGAGGGGGACGCCGTCACCCTGGTCGACACCGGCTACCCCGGGGACCGGGAGCAGGTCCTCGCCTCGCTCGCGGAGGTGGGCAGTTCCCCGGAGGCGGTCGCGGCGGTGCTGATCACGCACGCGCACAACGACCACCTGGGTTCCGCCGAGTACCTGCGCGCCACGTACGGCACGCCCGTCCATCTGCACGAGGCCGAAGTGCCGCACGCGCGCCGGGAGTTCCTGCACCAGGTGTCCGTCGGGACGGTGCTGAAGAACGCCTGGCGGCCCGGTGTGCTGCCGTGGGTGGTGCACGCGCTGCGCTCCGGAGGCACGACGCACAATCCGGTCACGGCCCCCGAGCCGTTCCCGGCGGCGGGCGCCCTGGACCTGCCGGGCCGGCCCGTACCGGTGCACACGCCGGGCCACACCGACGGGCACTGCGCCTACCATGTGCCGGGCACCGGCGTGGTGATCTCCGGCGACGCCCTGGTCAGCGGGCACCCCACCTCGCGGATCGAGGGACCGCAGCTGCTGCCGGACATGTTCCACCACGAGCTCCCGCGTGCCGTGGCCTCCCTGGACCTGCTCGCGGAACTGGAGGGCGAGCTGCTGCTGCCCGGGCACGGGCCGGTCCACCGCGGTCCGGTGCGGGACGCCGCTCTGCGGGCCCGCGAGCACGCCCTCTAATCTGATGTGACGATCGGCGGCGAGACAAGGACACCCGGCCCATGGCACTGCAGATCAGCGCGACCAACCCGGAGCACCCCGCGCTCTTGCTGGAACTGCCGTGGGACGTGCCCCTGGAGGAGTGGCCGGAGGAGTACCTCGTGCCTCTGCCGCGCGGTATCTCCCGGCACGTGGTGCGCTACTCCCGGGCCGGTGACGAGGTGATCGCCGTCAAGGAACTGGCCGCGCGGCCCGCGCAGCGCGAGTACGACATGCTGCGCGACCTGGACCGGCTCGGCATCCCGTCGGTGGACCCCCTCGCCGTGGTGACCGGCCGCACCGCCCCGGACGGCGCCCCGCTGGAGAGCGTCCTGGTCACCCGGCATCTGGGCGGCTCGATGCCGTATCGCTCGATGTTCGAGACGACCATGCGCCCGGCCACCATGCACCGGCTGATGGACGCGCTCGCCGTACTGCTGGTGCGGCTGCACCTGGCCGGGTTCGCCTGGGGCGACTGCTCGCTGTCCAACACCCTCTTCCGGCGGGACGCGGGCGCCTACGCCGCCTATCTGGTGGACGCCGAGACCGGTGATCTGCATCCGCAGCTCAGCGTCGGACAGCGCGAGTACGACCTGGACCTCGCCCGGGTGAACATCAGCGGGGAGCTGCTGGACCTGGAGGCGTCCGGGGCGCTGCACCCGTCCGTGGACCCCATCGAGTTCGGCATGGAGATCTGTGCCCGCTACCGCGGCCTGTGGGACGAGCTGACCCGCACCTCCGTCTATCCGGCCGGCAAGTACCAGCACATCGAGCGGCGGATCCGCCGTCTGAACGAACTCGGCTTCGACGTCGCCGAGATGCAGATCGAGCACGCCTCGAACGGTGACACGGTCAGCTTCGTGCCCAAGGTCGTCGACGCCGGCCACCATCAGCGGCAACTGCTGCGCCTGACCGGCCTCGACACGGAGGAGAACCAGGCCCGGCGGCTGCTGAACGACCTGGAGAGCTGGATGGCGACCCAGGACGACTACGCGCCGGGCGATCCCCTGGGCGCCCGCCCGGAGGTGCTCGCCCACCGCTGGGTGCGGGAGGTGTTCCGGCCGACCGTGCGGGCCGTGCCGCCCGAGCTGCGCGGCGCCGTGGACCCGGCGGAGATCTACCACCAGCTCCTCGAACACCGCTGGTACATGTCCGAGCGGGCCCAGCACGACATCGGCATCGAGACCGCGGTCGAGGACTACATCCGGAACATCCTGCCCAAGGCCCGCAAGACCCTGCAGCCGACCGCGGACTGAGCCGCCGCGGCCGTCACCTCAGGCGTCGTCAGGCGTGCGGCACCACGGCGACCGGGCAGCGCGCGTGGTGCAGCACCCCGTGCGCCACCGAGCCGATCCGGGCGCCGACGGCCGTACGGTGCGCCCTGCGGCCCACCACCATCAGCTGGGCCGTCCCCGCCACCGACAGCAGGACCTGGCCGGCGCTGCCCATCTCCACGTGCTCCGTCACCGGCACGTCGGGGAAGCGCTCGCGCCACGGCCGGACCGCCGCGTCCAGGCTCTTCTTCTCGTAGGGCTCCAGTCCCCCGGCCTCGTCGAGGAGCTTCAGCGAGCCCGGGCTGTAGGCGAACACGGGCGGCAGGGTCCAGGCCCGTACGACCCGCACGGTCGCCCCGCGCGCGGCCGCCGTCTCGAAGGCGAACCGCAGCGCGTCGGCGCTGTCCTCCGGGTCGCCCTGCTGGCCCACGACGATCTCGCGCCCGGCGGCCTCGGCCGAGGGCTCGTCGCCGGCCCGGACGAGCACGACGGGCCGGGCGGCCTCGGCGATGACCTGCTGGCCGACCGAGCCGAGCAGGAATCCGACGATCGGCCCGTGCCCGCGCGAGCCCAGCACCAGCAGCTCGGCGTCGGCAGCGGCGGCGAGCAGGGTGTCGACGGCCGGCCCCTCCACGACGTCGGTGCTCACGGCGAGGTCCGGGTGCCGTTCGGTGACGGTCCCGACGGCCTCGGTCACCGCGTTGCGCACCCACTCCGCCTGGCTGTCGGCGTCCCCGGCGATCCCCGCTTCGAGCGCCTCCTGCGGCTGGACACGCCAGGCGTGCACCACTCGCAGGGCCAGCCCGCGCCGCGCCGCCTCCCGGGCCGCCCAGGACAGAGCGGCAAGGCTCTCCCGCGATCCGTCGACTCCTGCGGTGATCGGGCGTGTCATCCGGCTGCCTCCCTGTGGAACGTCACGGCGTGCTGCTCAGTCTTCACTACCCCCCGTCGGTGAGCCGAGGCATCCGAACCTGATCTCCGTATCGGAGCGCGGCGCGGCGATCGAACATACGATGGGCGAAGGTCGGTGCGGTGCCCCGGGGCGCCGTGCCGGTAGTCGACCGCCCGGTGTGGGGGACGTATGGCACAGGCCGCCGACGCGGCGCGGACCGTCATCATGACCGTGGACGACGACCCGGGGGTCTCACGGGCCGTGGCCCGGGATCTGCGGCGGCGGTACGGCGCGTCGTACCGGATCGTGCGCGCGGAGTCCGGCGAGTCGGCGCTCGACGCGCTGCGGGAGCTGAAGCTGCGCGGCGATCTCGTGGCGGTGATCCTGGCCGACTACCGGATGCCGCAGATGAACGGCATCGAGTTCCTCGAACAGGCCCTGGACGTGTACCCGGGCGCGCGGCGGGTGCTGCTGACGGCGTACGCGGACACCAACGCGGCGATCGACGCGATCAACGTCGTCGACGTCGACCACTACCTCCTCAAGCCGTGGGACCCGCCCGAGGAGAAGCTCTACCCGGTGCTCGACGACCTGCTCCAGGCGTGGCGGACCAGCGACTTCCGGCCCGTGCCCAGCACCAAGGTCGTGGGGCACCGCTGGTCGTCGCGGTCCTCGGACATTCGGGAGTTCCTGGCCCGCAACCAGGTGCCGTACCGCTGGTACTCCGCCGAGGAGCCGGAGGGCCGGCGGCTGCTGGCCGCGGCCGGCACGGACGGGATGCGGCTGCCGGTGGTGATCACGCCGGACGGGACGCCCCTGGTCGAACCGGAGGCCGTCGACCTCGCCGCCCGGGTCGGTCTCGCGACGACCCCGACGGCCGACTTCTACGACCTGGTCGTGATCGGCGGCGGACCGGCCGGGCTCGGCGCCGCCGTCTACGGCGCCTCCGAGGGGCTGCGGACCGTACTGGTGGAGCGGTCGGCGACCGGCGGCCAGGCCGGACAGAGCTCACGCATCGAGAACTATCTGGGCTTCCCCGACGGTGTGTCGGGGGCGCAGCTCACCGACCGGGCGCGGCGGCAGGCGGCGAAGTTCGGCGCCGAGATCCTCACCGCCCGCGAGGTGACGGCGCTGGAGGTCAACGGCGCCGCACGGATCGTACGGTTCTCCGACGGCTCGGCGGTCGCCGCGCACAGCGTGATCCTGGCGACCGGCGTGTCCTACCGGCAGCTGGCCGCGCCCGGCTGCGACGACCTGACCGGCTGCGGGGTCTTCTACGGCTCGGCCCTCACCGAGGCCCCTTCCTGCCAGGGGCAGGACGTGTACATCGTGGGCGGCGCCAACTCCGCCGGGCAGGCGGCGATGTACCTGTCCCGGGGCGCCAAGTCGGTGACGCTGCTGGTGCGCGGCTCGTCGCTGTCGGCCTCGATGTCGCACTACCTCATCCAGCAGATAGACGAGGCGCCCAACATCCAGGTGCGCTCCCGCACGGTCGTCGAGGCCGCGCACGGCGACGGCCACCTGGAACGGCTGACCCTGCGCGACGTGGACAACGGGCACACCGAACAGGTCGACGCGCAGTGGGTGTTCGTGTTCATCGGCGCGGCCCCGCTGACCGGCTGGCTGGACGGCACGGTGCTGCGGGACGAGCGCGGTTTCATCCTCGCCGGGCCCGACCTGACCCCCGACGGCCGCCCTCCCGAGGACTGGGAGCTGGACCGGCCGCCGTACCACCTGGAGACGAATGTGCCCGGCGTGTTCGTGGCGGGCGACGCCCGTGCCGAGTCCGCCAAGCGCGTGGCGTCCGCCGTCGGAGAGGGAGCCATGGCCGTGATGCTCGTCCACCGGTATCTGGAGCAGTCATGAGCGGTCGGTCGATGCCGTGCAGCCCCCAGGAGATCGGGGCGCTGTTCCTGTTCGAGAAGCTCACGCCCGAGCAGCTCGGCAGGCTGTGCGGCGAGGGACGGGTGGAGCGGTTCGAGCCCGGTCCGGTGTACACCGAGGGCGAACCCGCGACCTGCTTCTACGTGATGCTGGACGGCACGGTCGTGCTGTACCGCCGGGTCGGCGGGGACGACGTGGAGGTGACCCGGACCTCCCAGCGCGGGGTGTACGCGGGGTCCATGCAGGCGTATCTGGGCGACCGGGTGCGGCAGGTCTACAACAACTCCATGCGCGTCACCGAGCCGACGCGGTTCTTCGTGCTGCCCGCCGACACGTTCGCGGACATCATGCAGGAGTGGTTCCCGATGGCGGTGCATCTGCTGGAGGGGCTGTTCTTCGGTTCGAAGAGCACTCAGCGGGCCATCGGGCAGCGCGAACGGCTGCTGGCGCTGGGCTCGTTGTCCGCGGGGCTCACCCACGAGCTCAACAACCCAGCGGCGGCGGCCGTACGGGCCACCGCGACCCTGCGGGAGCGGGTCGGCAAGATGCGGCACAAGCTGGCGATCATCGCGCAGGGTTCGTACTCCCCCGAGGTCATGGCCAACCTCATCGACATCCAGGAACGCACCGCCGAGCGGGTCGCCAAGGCACCCGTGCTGAGTCCGCTGGAGGCCTCCGACCGGGAGGACGCGCTCAGCGACTGGCTCGACGACCAGGGCATCCCGGACGGCTGGCGGATCGCGCCCACCTTCGTCCAGGCCGGTCTCGACGTGGACTGGCTGGACCAGGTCGCGGCGGCCGTGGACGAGGAGATCCTGCCGAGCGCGATCGGATGGCTCAATTACACCGTCGAGACCGAGCTGCTGATGGACGAGATCAACGACTCGACCACGCGCATCTCGCATCTCGTCGACGCGGCGAAGCAGTACTCTCAGCTCGACCGCGCGCCCTTCCAGAACGCCGATGTGCACGAACTCCTCGACTCCACCCTGCTGATGCTGTCGGCCAAGACCGGCAAGCGGATCAAGGTCGTCAAGGAGTACGACCGGTCGCTGCCGAGGATCCCGGCGTACCCGGCCGAGCTCAACCAGGTGTGGACGAATCTCATCGACAACGCGGTGTCGGCCATCAACAGCGCGGGCGGTGAGGGGACGTTGACCGTGCGGACGGCTCCGGACCACGACCGGCTGCTGGTGGAGTTCCGGGACACGGGCGTCGGGATCCCGGCGGCCGACCGGGGGCGGATCTTCGATCCCTTCTTCACGACGAAGCCCGTGGGTGAGGGCACCGGGCTCGGGCTCGACATCTCCTGGCGGATCGTGGTCAACAAGCACCACGGGAGCATTCAGGTGGAGTCGGAGCCGGGGGACACACGGTTCCAGGTGCTGCTTCCGCTTACATCGGTCGAGGAGGAGCCTTCATGAGTGGCGACAGTGGTGACAGTCGTGCCAACGGGATCGACCCGGGCGTGCCGCCGAGCGGCAACGGGTGCGTCGAGTGCGATGCGGGTGGCGGGTGGTGGTTCCATCTGCGGCGGTGTGCGCAGTGCGGGCACGTGGGGTGCTGTGACAGTTCGCCCGCGAAGCATGCGACGGGGCATTTCCGGGCTACCGGGCATCCCTTGGTGCAGAGCTTCGAGCCCGGGGAGAGCTGGTACTGGGACTACTCGGCGAACGAGTTGTACGAGGCCGGGCCGGAGTTGGCTCCGCCGGGGAGTCATCCTGCGGATCAGCCGACGCCGGGGCCTGCGGGGCGGGTGCCGGTGGACTGGGCGAAGGTGTTGCGGGCCTAGGAGGCCCCCTGACAAAAGAAGGTTGGTTCAGTGCCCCAGGGTTCATTCGTCACGCCGGTTGTGGGGCGGGAGTCCGAACTTGCCCGGCTGAGTGGCGTGCTGGACCGTGCCCGGGGTGGGGAGGCGCGTGCGGTACTGGTCGCCGGAGACGCCGGAGTCGGTAAGACGCGGGTCCTGGAGGAGGTGTCCGGGCAGGCCGCCGCAACCGGGATGGTCGTTGTCACCGGGCACTGCGTGGACCTCGGGGACGTCGGGCTGCCGTATCTGCCGTTCACCGAGGTGCTGGGGGTGCTCTCGGGGGACGAGCGGTTCGCCGCCGCTCTGGCCGCGCACCCGGTGGTCGAGCGGTTGCTGGGGGCCGGGACCGACGGTGTGCGGGACGTGGACGGGCGATTGCGGCTGTTCGAGGGGATGGCGGGGCTGCTGGCCGATGTGGCGGATGTCGCCCCGTTGCTGCTCGTGCTGGAGGATCTGCACTGGGCCGACCAGTCGTCGCGGGATCTGCTGCGGTTCCTGCTCGGCCGGGGTGTCCTCCGGCACCGGCTGGCGGTGCTCGCCTCGTACCGGGCCGACGACCTGCACCGACGGCATCCGCTGCGGCCGCTGCTGGCGGAGTTGATACGGCTGCCCGCCGTGGAGCGGCTGGAGCTGCGGCCGCTGGCCGATCCCGATGTGGCCCGGCTGGTGCGCGCCCTGGAGCACCGGCCGCTGCCGGACACCACCGTGCGGCGGATCGTGGAGCGCGCCGAGGGGAACGCCTTCTACGCGGAGGAACTGTTCGCGGCCAGCGACTCGGAGCCCGGTGGGGTGCCCGGCGGACTCGCCGATGTGCTGCTGATCCGCTTCGAGCAGCTCTCCGACACCGCGCAGCAGGTGCTGCGGACCGCGGCCGTCGCCGGGCGCCGGGTGGAGCACGAGGTGCTGCGGGAGGCGGTCGGGCTGCCCGAGGAGGAACTGGAGTCGGCGCTGCGCGAGGCGGTGGGACGACAGCTTCTCGTGGCCGGGGACGACGACACGTACTCGTTCCGGCACGCCCTCGCCCGCGAGGCCGTCTACGCCGATCTGCTCCCCGGGGAACGGGCGAGGCTGCACGGCGCGTTCGCGAGGCTGCTCGCCGGACGCGGCCGGACCGCCGAGAGCGCCGCCGAGCGCGCGCACCACTACCGGGAGAGCCATGACCTCGCCGAGGCACTGACCGCCTCGCTCGAGGCGGCCGACCACGCCCAGCGGGTCGGTGCGCCCGCCGAGGAGCAGCGGCATCTCGAAGCGGCCCTGGATCTGTGGCCCGCGGTGGGTTCCGAGGTCCGGCCCTCGGGCGGCGGCGTCGACCGCGTGACGCTGACGCTGCGCGCCTCGGCTGCGGCCGTGCACGCCGGGGAGCTGCACCGCGCCGTCTCCCTCACCCGGTCCGCGCTGGGCGAGCTCGGCCAGGACGCCGACTCCGAACTCGCCGCCCGGGTCCGCTACACCCTCGCCGGGAACCTGCTGAGCGTGGACAGCCTGACGGCGGCGTTCGCCTACAGCAGCGAGGCCCTGGGGATGATCCCCGAGGATCCGCCGTCGCGTACCTGGGTGTGGGCGGCGGCCACTCATGTCATGGCCGCACGTCACGTCGGGGAGAACGAGACCGCGGTGCGGGTCGCCCACCGGGCCCTGGGGGTGGCGGAGCGGCTGCGGGTGACCGATGCCCAGGCGGACCTGCTGATCTCCCTGGCCGTGTTCGACGGCGGCGGGCGGCGCAGCCCGGAGGGGCGTGAGCGGCTGATCAAGGCCCGGGAACTGGCCCGGAGTTCGGGCAACGCGCCGGTGGAGCTGCGCGCCCTGTTCAACCTGGCCATGGGGTGCTACGAGTCCGGTGCGCTGGCGGAGTGCCTGCCCTGGCTGACGGAGGGCCTGGACCGGGCCCGGCGCGCGGGGCTGCTGTCGTCGCCGTATCCGCTGGAGATGCGGTACCTGCGACTGCTGGTGCTGCATGTGCTGGGCCGCTGGGACGAGTGCGTGCGCGCGGCGGCCACGGACGCGGACGTGCTGCCGTCGGCCGGAGGCTACACGGACGGTCCGACGCTCTCCGTGGCGCTGGCGCGCGGCGATCTCGTGGCCGCCGACCGGTCGCGGGCCCTGCTGGAGGGGCCGTTCGACTGGATGGGCACCATGGTCGCGGGCATCGTGCTCACCGACGCCGCCGGACTGCGCCGCGATCCCGAGGACGCGGTGCGGTGGATGCGGTCCACGGTCACGACCCTCACCGACGAGGCGGGCACCCGCCCGAACGTCACGGTCCGGCTCGCCGCCCTGGCGTTGTCCGCCGTGGCCGACGCGGCGGCGGGGCTGCGGCTCACCGGCGACGCGGCGGGAACCCGCCGCTGGACGGACACCGCGACCGAACTCGTCGAACTGGCACGGGCCACCGCCGAGCGCGGCGAGGACGGCGGCCCCCAGGGTCCCGAGGGGCAGGCGTGGCTGGCCCGGGCGGAGGCGGAGTGGCTCCGGGCCGTGTCGGGGCCGGACGCAGCGGCCTGGTCGGAGGCGGTGAAGGCCTTCGGCTACGGCGATGTCTACGAGCGGGCGCGCTGCCGGTTGCGGTACGCCGAGGCCCTGGTGGCGGCCGGGCGTCGCGAGGAGGCGGTGGCGGAGGCCCGGGCGGTCCGGGAGACCGCCGACGCCCTCGGTGCCACGCCGCTGCGGGAGCAGGTCGACGCCCTGGTCCGGCGCGGCCGGCTCTCGGACGCGCCGGGCGCCGAGGACCGGGCCGGCGCGCTCACCGCACGCGAGCAGGAGGTGCTGCGGCTGCTCGCCCTCGGCCGCAGCAACCGGCAGATCGGCGACGAGCTGTTCATCAGCGGCAAGACGGCGAGCGTCCATGTCTCCAACATCCTCGCCAAGCTGGGCGCGTCGAGCCGTGGCGAGGCGGTGGCGATCGCCTACCGGGAGGGTCTGATCACGCCGGAGCCGTCGGCGTCCGGCTGACCGGCATGACGGGCGGACCGGGCTAGCGGCTCCCGCAGTCGAGGCTCTCGAGGTCGACGGCGTCGGCCATCGCCTGCATCCCCTTGTCGTTGGGGTGCAGATGGTCGCCGCCGTCGAAGGCGGGGAGGATCCGCTCGGGGTCGTAGGGGCTGCGCAGGACGCGGTCGAAGTCGGCGACCGCGTCGAACTCGCCGCTGTTGCGGATGAAGGCGTTGACCTCCCGGCGCACGGCCTCCCCGGCGGGGTCCCATTCCTGCCAGCCCTTGAAGGGGGCGATCGTGGAGGCCACGACGCATTTGCCGGCCGCGTGCACCCGGTCGATCAGGGTGCGGTACCCGGCGATCAGCTGGGCGGCCGTGGGGCCCGGCTCGAGCTTGATGTCGTTGACCCCCTGGAAGAGGAACACCGTGCGCACGCCCGGCAGTGAGAGCGCGTCCCGCGAGAGGCGGTTCAGGGCGCTCTGCCCGGGACCGTCGGTAAGGACCCTGTTTCCGGCGATCCCCGCGTTGGCGACCCCCTTGACGGTCGTCGTGGGGAACTTGGCCAGCCGGCGGGCGAGGTAGTCGGGCCAGCGCCGGTTGAGGTCGATGGTGGACTGCCAGCCGTCGGTGACGGAGTCGCCCAGGGCGACCACGGCACCCGCGGCGGGCCGCGGCCGGACGGTGACGGCGTCGAGGTAGAACCGGGAGCCGGTCCGCTGTTTCCAGTGGGCCGCGCTCTCCTCCGCGGTGTGGTCTCCCTCGGCGGTGTACGACGTCTGCATCGCCATCCAGTGCCCGGTGAGCGCGCCTCCCGCCCGGGCGACGTACAGGCTGACGGCGAGCGAACTCGCGGCGGGGACCCGGCCGGGCAGCGGGTCGCTGTGGACGATGCCGCCGGCGGGGACGGTGACGGAGCGCGCGCCGTCGAAGGTCAGGCGTCTGTTGCTGCCGGGGACGAGCGCGGCTCCGTCGCGTTGCAGGCCGGCGTGGACATTGCCGAAGGTCACCGGCTGGTCGCCGAAGGCGTTGGACAGCCGCACCCGCAGGCCGCTGCCGCCGACGCTGGTGTGCACCACGAGCCGGTAGCCGCGGCCGTCGACCGCCTCGCCGATGTGGTCGGCTGAGGAGGCCCAGGTGACCACGCCGTCCCCTGGCTCGGCCGGGGCGCTGGGAGGCGGGGCCTGCTCGTCGGCCCCCTGGGGTGTCGCGCCCGCTCCGCAGCCCAGCACCAGGCAGGTGGAGAGGGCCGCCAGGGCGATACGGCGGTGGGGGCGTGCGGTGCGGGGCATCGTCGGCGCTCCTTCGGCCGGTCGGCGGGCGATCGTCCGGGACGGTCCCGGCGTACGACACGGTAGTGGTGCGACCTCTGGCGCTGCGCACGTGCCCCTGTCGCGACGGGACGAGCCTCTCGATCACGGCTGTCAGGACGCCTGCGGCACGTCGATCCGGTCGATGTCCGGCGCGTGGCCCGAACCGCTGTCGAACGTGATCGTGTTGGTACCGGCCTTGAGGGTCACCGGGACGCTGACCGTCTCGACGGTGCCCCAGTCGCCGGTGGAGGGGAACCTGTGGCGGGTGGCCTCGCCGCCGTTCGCGGAGATCTCGACCGGGCGGGCGTCGCCGCTGACGTAGGCGACCTCGACCTGGTAGGTGCCGGGGCGTTCGACGACGACCTCGTTGAAGGTGAGCTTGCCGCCGAGGTAGAGGCCGCCGACCTTGCGGTCGCCGGAGCAGGACGGGCAGTCGGTGGGCGCGGCGTTGCCGGTGAGGGTGTTGGCGGCGGACTCGGCCTCGTAGCCCGTCGTGGCGAGTGTGCCGCCGCGCGGGGTGACGGTGAGGAGGCGGGAGCCGTGGGCGGGCAGAGTCCGGGTGATCCTGTTCTTGTGGCTGCCGAGGTTCTCGTGCTTCCACAGGTCGCGGACCCCGGCCTTGCCGGTGACGCCGAGGGACGCCCAGTGGGCGGTGACGGCGGCGGGCCTGTCGGCGAGGTTGAACAGGGCGACGGTGTAGCTGCCGTCGGGGTTCTCGGCGGCCCACACCTGCTGCGGGTCGGAGGGCGTGACGGGGCGTGCGGGTGGCGTGGCGTCCTGGTTGACGGCGATGACCTCGCGGTTCGTCAGCAGGGACAGGCCGTGGGCGTCGAGGCGGGTGAGGTCGTCGCCGGTGTACAAGGGGGACTTGGCGATGGCCCACAGGGTGGCGTAGCTCTGTCGCTCGGCCTTGGTGAGGCCGTCCATCTCGCCGTTGCCGACGTCCAGGGAGTCGAGGTCGTTCCAGCCGCCGGGGCCGGCGTGCCGGGTCCAGCCGGGGACGTCGTCCCAGCGGTCGTCGACGGAGTTCTCCCAGCTGACGAGGGTGTTGCAGTAGCACTCGACGTCGGTGTCGATGCGCCAGCCCTGGGAGTGCTTCTTCCAGTCGGCGACGCGGCCGATGTCGAGCGACCAGGAGATCTCCAGGTGGATCGGGCGTCCGGTGGCGGCGATGGCCTTCTGCCAGGCGGCGACGTCGGCGACGTTGTCGTACTGGTCGCCGCTCTTGCCGGAGCCGGGTCCCACCCCGTCGAGTTTGAGGAAGTCGTAGCCCCAGTCGGCGAACATCCGCGCCTGGGAGTCGACGTACTTCTGCGCGCAGGGGCCGGAGAAGTCGAGCTTGTAGGCGCTGTCCCAGCCGTTGGTGGTGCGCAGGTCGTCGTGGACGATGTCGGCGGTGGTGCAGCCGGGGGCGCCCAGGACGGGCACCCTGCCCTCGCCGTAGGCCTCCTTCTCCAGGCCCACCGGCAGATAGATGCCTGCCTTGAGGCCCTTGGCGTGGATGTGGTCGGCGACCGGCTTCATGCCGCGCGGGAAGCGCACCGGGTCGGGCCGCTGGCGGGCGTACCGGTCGAAGCCGGGCCGCCACGCGTTGTCGCGCCACCAGCCGGCGTCGATGTTGACGTACTCGTAGCCGTACTTCTTCAGCTTGGCGGCCAGCGCGTCGGTCTGCTTCAGGACGTTGGCCTCGGTGAGGTAGCTGTAGTCGCCGTCCGGGTTGAGGCCGGGGTACTTGGAGGACTGCATGCTCCAGCTCGACCAGCCCATGTACGGCTTGGCGGCGAGGGCGGGCGCGGTGGTGCCGGCCCGGGCCTCGGCGGGGGCCGTGGTGACGGCGCCCGCGGTGAGGGCCAGAACCACCAGGGCTCTCAGGGCGCGTGCGGGCATGACGGAGTACGAGGTTGACCGCATGGGTCGTGCCTCCCGGTGTCGGTTCAGCGGCCGGGCCGCTGGTCGGCTGTGATGAAGGACTGGATGGCGGTGGCGGCGGCCCCCCGCGCCCACTGCTCGAAGGGCAGGGGTCTGGTCTGTACGTCGCACCGGGCGGCGGAGCCGAAGGCGGCGGCATCGAACGCGCCGCGGATCTGCTCGGCGAACAGGTCGTAGGCGGCCAGGCCCTCGCCGGAGATGATCACGCGTTCGGGTCCGAGCAGGTTGGCCACGGTGGCGATGCCGCGCCCGATCGCCTCGCCCGCCCGCGCGTACACCTCCCGCGCTCCGGCGACCCCCTGGTGGGCCAGTGCCAGGGCCTCCCCGGTGCCGGCGACCGGCAGACCCGTGGCCGCACGGACCTGACGGACGATCGCGGCGTCGCCCGCGACGGCCTCCACACAGCCCCGGTTGCCGCAGTGGCAGGGCGGACCGGACGGGTCGACGGTGACGTGCCCGATCTCCCCGGCGACTCCGTGCGCACCGGCGACGACCCGGCCGTGCACGACGAGGCCGCATCCGATGCCGGCGCCGACGGTCACCACGGCGAAGTCGGACAGTCCCACCCCGGCGCCGAACCACTGCTCGGCGACGGTCAGGGCCCGTACGTCGTTGTCGACGGTGACCGGCAAACCGGTCGTGGCCGCGGCGAGTTCGGCGAGCGGTACGTCGTACCACTCCAGGAACGGCGAGTACCGGACGGTCCCGGCGGTGCGGTCCACATCGCCGGAGACGGCGATGCCGAGGCCCAGCACGCCCGTGCCGAGGCCTTGCGCCTCGGTCAGCAGGTCCTGCGCCAGCGCGGTGACCGCCGACAGCACGTGCCGGGTGTCCCGGGCGGACAGGGGCACGCGCCGGGAGACACGGACCCGGCAGCACAGGTCGGTGAGCACCCCGATGATCTCGTCGCCGGTCACCTTGGCGCCGATGAACAGCGCCCGGTCGCCGTTCACGCGCAGGGGGTTGGCGGGCCGCCCGAGCGTCGGCCGGGCCTCCCCGTCCGCGTCCTCCGCGAGGTAGCCGGCCTCGATCAGCGGCCGAACCGCCTTGGTGACGGCGGCCGGTGACAGTCCGGCACGCCGGGCCGCCTCCAGCCGGGTGAGGGGGCCGTGGGACAGAACGGTGGTGAAGACCTGGGAAGCGGCCGGGGTGTTCGCCGGGAACGTCTCGGCACGACGTGTCGAGTGCATGACCGGAACGTAGGAGGGTTAATTTCCGCTGTCAATAAAAGAAGCAGGATAGCTCCCGAAGCCCTGGGGCTCGGCCCCCGTCGGGAACCCTCGCCCTCTCCAGGCCGTTGTCCGGGCGTGATCAGCGAGTTGGTCCCCGGTGGCAATCTGGCGTTGCCGGGCGGTGCGGTGACCGTCCGGGTGCCCGGGCCGTTCGACGTGTCCGCGCTGATCACGGACGACAGCGGAAGGGTCGGGGGCGACGGCGACTTCGTCTTCTACAACCAGCCGGCCGCCCCGGGGGCCGTACTGCGGCGTGACACGCTCACCGTGGACCCGTCGAGGTTGCGTGCCGGAGCCACGCGGGTCACCGTCGCCGTCAGCCCCGCCGAGCCCGGAACCCCTCTCGGCCGCCTGCCCTCCCCCACACTTCACGTCACCGACGCCGCCGGCCGCCCCCTCACCCGTTTCACCCCGCCGCGCCCCCGCGAGGAGACGGTGCTGCTGCTCGCCGAGTTCTACCGACGCGGCGACCGCTGGAAGCTGCGGGCGCTGGGCCAGGGGTACGCCGACGGACTGGCGGGAGTCGCCCGGGACTTCGGCGTCGACATCGCGGACGACCCGTCCGCGTCGGAGTCGGGCGCGCTCGACAACGGGGTGCGCCGAGCGGCTCTCGCGCCCACGACCGGGCAGGCGGGGGCCTCGGCCGCACGGCACCGGGCCGCCACCGAACCGGCCCACCGTGGCGCCCACTCCCCCGGACCTCCCCGACCACCCGCCTTCGCGCCCTCCGCACCCGATCCCGACGGGTTCGTCGCGCTGGTCAACTCCGCGCGGGCCGCAGCCGGTTCGCCACCGACGACCCTCGACGCCCGTTTGGAGTCCGCCGCCCGGGAGCACGCCGCCGCCATGGCGACGACGGGACGCCTCGGCGTCGAGAGCCGGGACGGTGTCTCCGTCTTCCAGCGCGTCAGCAACGCGGGATACGCGTTTCTCACCGTCGGCGAGCACCTCGTGTCCGGCCCGCGCACACCCGCCGAGTTCGTCGCGTACTGCCTGCGCACCGACGCTCCGCGCCGCACCCTGCTCCACCCGGTGTTCACCCACACCGGACTGGCCCACGTCCACGACGGCCCCTCCGGTGACACCTACTGGACCGCCCTGTGGGCCCGGCCCTTCACACCGGACGGACTGGCCGGCACGGCAGCGGCCGTCACCGACCTCACCAACCGGGAGCGGGCACGGGCCGGACTCCCTCCCCTGGCCGTCGACCCTCTCCTGACCGCCGCCGCGCAGGCGCACAGCGCCGACATGGTGGCCCGCGCCTTCTACTCGCACACCGGGCCCGACGGCAGCCGGCCCTGGGACCGCGCCGCCGCGGCAGGATCCGCCCGGCGTTCCATCGGCGAGAACATAGCCTGCGGCCAGCGCTCCCCCGCCGACGTCGTGGAGGGCTGGATGGACAGCCCTGGCCACCGGGCCAACATCCTCAAGCCCGACTTCACCCACATCGGCATCGGCTTCGCCGGTGGTGGCCGGGCGGGCACGTACTGGACGCAGCTCTTCGGCGCCTGACACCGCGCCACGTCGCTCCGAACCGTCGCCCCCACCGTGATCTTGGCGGAGGGAGACACTCCGGGCGAGGATGCCCGTATGAAGGGTGACCTCTTTTCCAGCGAGCACATGGCCCAACCGCCCGTCGCGGCGGGCATGACGATCGAGAACGCCAAGTGCGTCCGGTACACGGTGAACGGCGAGATGCTCTCCCGGCAGGGCGCGATGATCGCCTACCGCGGCAACCTCCAGTTCGAACGCAAGGGCCAGGGCATGGGCGGCATGCTCAAGCGCGCGGTCACCGGGGAGGGACTGCCGTTGATGGCGGTGCGCGGACAGGGCGAGGCCTGGTTCGCCCACGAGGCGCAGAACTGCTTCATCGTCGACGTCGAACCCGGCGACGAGTTCACCGTCAACGGCCGCAACGTCCTGTGCTTCGACGCGACGTTGTCGTATCGCATCGCGACCGTGAAGGGCGCCGGCATGACCGGCGGCGGCCTGTTCAACAGCGTCTTCTCCGGGCACGGCAAACTGGCCCTGGTCTGCGAGGGCACCCCGCTCGTCATCCCGGTCTCCGCGCAGCACCCGGTGTATGTCGACACCGACGCGATCGTCGGCTGGACCGCGGGCCTGCAGACCTCCCTGCACCGCTCCCAGTCCATCGGGTCGATGCTGCGCGGCGGCTCCGGCGAGGCCGTGCAACTGGTGCTCCAGGGCGAGGGATACGCCGTGGTGCGGCCGAGCGAGGCGACCCCGCAGAAGCCCGGACAGCACTGATCGAACCACGGAAGCCCCTCGGGTGATCTACGCCTCACAGGCAACCCGGTCCGTTCACTCGACGTCTTGATCGACAACAGGTGTGCCCTGGCCCTTGTGGCCAGGGCCGGTTTCCCCCCTTCTATACGCACCATGTATACACAGCGCGTATACATGGTGCGTATACGAACCGAAAGGCATCGATGTACGGCAAGGCATTCGCCCCGGAGTACCAGGGCGCGCTCACCACTCTGTCCGTCAACTCCTCTCTGACCGACGTACTGGCCGCCGGCACCGAGCAGTTGAGGGCGGCCGAGCGCGCCGGCGAGCCCGGGGAGGTGGCGCGTTCCGGACTCGCGGTGGCCGAGGCGCAGCGTCGGCTGGGCCGGGTCGCGGACGCGGACCGGGCCTGGAAGGCGAGTTACCGCGCCGCCCGCGAGGCCGAGGACGTCGGGGCGATGGCCTGGGCCCTGTGGAGCGGCGGCACGCTGGCCCGGCAGCGCGGCGCGCTCCGGCTGGCCCGCCGTCTCCTCCAGCTCGCGGCCGACCTGGGCGAACGCGGCGGGGACGTCGTCGTACGCGGCTACTCGCTGGCGGGCCTGGCCGAGACCGGCCGCATCCAGGGCGACTACGAGGCCGTCGGCCGGCTGCACGAGCAGTTGCTCGCCGAGGCCCGGCGGCGCGGCGAGGCGCGGCACACGGTGTGGGCGCTGGAGGGCATCGCGCAGATGCACCGCAACACCGGGGACTACGACAGGGCGTACACCCTGTTCGAGGAGTCCGCCGAGATCGCCGCGCGGGCCGACGACCGGCGCGGTCACGCCTGGGCGCTGCGCGGTCTGGCCGATGTGGTGTCGGTGCGCGACGGGGACACCGAGCGGGCCCTGGAGCTGCTGAGCGAGGCGGAGGCGTCATGCCGCGCGATGAAGCTGTCCAGCGCGCTGGCCTACAACCACAAGATGCGCGGCAACGTGCTGTACCGGGCCGGGCGTTACGCCGAGGCACGCGCCCTGTACGAGCAGGCGCTCGCGGAGTTCCGCGAGATGAGCGAGCCGCGCGGGGAGGCGCTCTCGCGCCTCGGACTGGCCAAGGCCCTGGCCCGGCTGGGCCGCGACCGCGGCGAGACGGCGGCCGAACTGGCCGACCTCGCCGGCACGCTGGAGCGGATCGGCCTCCAGCACGCCCGCAAGATGGTGGCCCGCGCCCATGAGGAGCTGGGGATACCGGACGCGGGGCTCGCTCTCGCGGGGGCGACGGAGGCGGCACGATGACGGCGCTCCCCACGGCGGTGCAGGCGGCACGGCGAGACACGGCGGTACGGACAGCGCGCCAGGACACGGCGACGCAGTCCCCGACCACCCCGCACGCGACCCGGCTTGAGACCGCGACGCCTGGCGAGCCGCAGGGTCTCGTCGACGACTCCGGCCGCTCCCGCGACGCCCACGCGGTCCTCGAACGCTGCCGTGCCCTCGTGCGTCCCGCCCTGGTTGAGGCCGTCGGGCGGCTGCATCCCTGGGTCGGCGAGATGGCCGCGTACTCCTTCGGCTGGTGTGAGGTGGGCGGCGCACCGGCCGTCGCCTCCGGCGGCAAGGGCGTACGGCAGGCGCTCGCGGTGCTGGGCGCCGAGGCGGCCGGTGCGCCCGGCCGGTCCGGGGTGGCGGCGGCCGTGGCGGTGGAACTGGTGCACACCTTCTCCCTGCTGCACGACGACATCATGGACGGCGACGCGGACCGGCGCCGCCGCCCGACCGTGTGGAAGGCCTACGGCACGGGGCCCGCGGTGCTCGCGGGCGATGCCCTGTTCGCGCTGGCGATCGAGACGCTCGCCGCGCAGCCGGGCGGTGCCGGTGCCGTGCGGACGCTGTCCGGGGCGCTGGGTGACCTGGTGCGCGGGCAGGCGGACGACCTGCTGTTCGCCGAGCGGCCCTGGACGGGGCCGCGGCGGGTGCGGCCCGACGAGTACCGGACGATGGCGGAGCACAAGACGGGCGCCCTGCTGGGCTGCGCTGCCGCGCTGGGTGCCGTGCTCGGGGGTGCCGCCCCGGAGACGGTCACCGCGCTCGACCGGGTGGGCCGGCACCTCGGGATCGCCTTCCAGATCGTCGACGACGTGCTGGGCATCTGGGGTGACCCCCGGGTCACCGGCAAGCCGGTCCACGGCGACCTGCGGGAGCGCAAGAAGACGTTCCCGGTGCTGGTCGCGCTCGGCTCCCCGAGCGGCGGCAGGATCGCCGCGCTCCTGGAGAGCGGAGACGAGCCCGACGCGGCGGCGGCGCTGATCGAGGAGGCGGGCGGCCGTTCGGCGGCCCTGGCCGAGGCCCGGCGTCACCTCGCCGTCGTCGAGACGGCGCTCGCCGGGGTGCCGCTGGCGGCGGGAGCGGCCGGCGAACTGCGCTCGCTGCTCGACTTCCTGGTCCGGCGCGACGTCTGATCCGGTGCCTTCCGCCCGGCGTGATTGACCTCGGCCGGGTCGGCGGGCCAGGGTGCGACCAGGCGTGTTTCGCGACCCCGCGCCGGAAGGACGACAGCAGTGATCAGCATCTCGGAGATCGAGGCAACGGCCGAGCGGATCGCCGGGCACGTCGAGCGCACGCCGACCGTGTCGAGCCCGGGGCTGTCGGCGCTGCTCGGCACCCCGGTCACCGCGAAGCTGGAACTGCTGCAGCGCACCGGCTCGTTCAAGGCGCGCGGGGCGACGGCGAAGCTGCTGTCGCTGGGCGAGGCCGAGCGGGCCGCCGGGGTGGTGGCGGTCAGCGGCGGCAACCACGGGATCGCCGTCGCGGTCATGGCCGCCGCCCTCGATGTGAAGGCCACGATCGTCATGCCCCGCTCGGCGCCCTCCCGTGCCGTGGAGATCGCGGAGACGTCCGGCGCGTCGGTGCGGCTGACCGACGACATGGACGGCGCGTTCGCGCTCATGACGCGGCTTCAGCAGGAGGGGCTGACCCTGGTCCACCCCTTCGACGACCCGGTGGTGATCGCCGGGCAGGGCACGGTCGGCCTGGAGTTCGCCGCCGACGCCGGGGAGCTCACCGACGTGCTGGTCAGCATCGGGGGCGGCGCGCTGATCTCCGGGGTCGCCGCGGCACTGCGGGCGCGGCGGCCCGGGGTGCGGGTGTGGGGCGTGGAGACCGAGGGCGCCCAGGCCATGTCCGAGGCGCTGGCGGCGGGCGGTCCGCTGCCGGTCGCCCTGTCGTCGATCGTCTCCACGCTCAGCGCCCCGTCCGTGTCGCGGCTGACGTACGACCATGTCTCGGCCCTGGTCACCGAGGTGCTCGTGGTCCCGGACCGGGAAGCCGTGCGGGGCTCGCTGGAGCTGGCCGACCACGCCAAGGTGTGGGCCGAACCGGCCGCCGGCTGCCTGCTGCCCGCCGCCCGGCGGGTTCTGGAGCGGGTCGGTGACGGAGCCCGGCTCGGCCTGGTGGTGTGCGGGGGCAACGCGACCACGGGAGACATGATCGCCTGGTCGCATCGCTTCGGTCTGCGCTGAGGATCCGGCCGCCCTCGGGGAATCCGTCGCGGAATTCATCGGAGGGCTCCGAGTTCAGATGTTGTACACCGCGGCATTTACCGGCGGTTACCACCAGGCCAGCCCGGAATTTGCGAATCCGCGGGCGGCGGCGGGCCAATTCTCCGAGCCCTAGGAGGCCGGGCGGCCGAGGTGAGCCGTGCCGGAGCCCATGAAAGACCGTTTCTCCTCGCGCACTTGCCCCCATCTCTTGAACAAAAGACAAGAATGAACACGGAGTTGCGATCCGATTGAACAGAGTGCGCCTCACTCCCCGTACCTCTGGAAAAGGTTGAGAGCCAGATTTCCAGTCGAGGGATGGCCATGGGCAGGGCGCACGTCTCCACACACCAGTTGGTCGCCGGCCGGTACCGGCTGCTCGAGATCATCCAGCGCGAGACCAACCGCATCTGCTGGTACGCCGAGGACACCGGCGCCGGCGAGGTCTCGCGGCCGTGTCTCGTCACCCAGATCGGGCTTCCGGACGACCCCCTCGAACCCGAGCGCCGGGCCTCCGCCCGGCTGCTGCGCACGTCCGAGAACATGGCGCTGCTGTGCCCGGGCCGGATCGCCACGGTCGTCGACACCGTCGAGGAGGCCGGCGCCCTGTGGACCGTCAACGAGTGGATCGACGGCACGCCACTGGGCGAACTCCTCTCGGAGCAGGGCACGTTCAACTACGTGCGCGCCGCGCGCATCGGCCTGGAGCTGCTCGACGTCCTGGACGCGGCGCACGCCGAGGGCATCACCCACGGCGAACTCAGCCCCGGCCAGGTGTTCGTCCGTGAGGACCACTCGGTCGTCGTCACCGGCTACGGCCTGGCCGGCGCCACCCTCGCGCCCCGGCTCACGGCCCCCGCGTACGCCTCTCCGGAACAGGCCCGGGACGAGCGCATCGGTCCCGCCGCCGACCTGTGGGCGCTGGGCGCGATCCTCTACACGATGGTCGAGGGACGCCCGCCGTTCCGCGACCGGGGGCGCCCGGAGAACACCCTGAAGGCCGTGGACCGGCTGCCGCTGCGCTCGCCGGTGCGCTCCGGGCCGCTCACCCAGGTCGTGCAGGGACTGCTCCGCAAGGACTCACGGGAGCGGCTGACCCGCCCGGTGGTCCGTGAGGCGCTGACCCGCGCGCTCAGCGAGGACCCGGAAGCGGCCATGGCGTCGGTGCAGGCCCCGCGGCTGCGCGGCTCGTACGCCGCCATACTGCCGGGGAACCCGGCCTGGAGCAGACGGACCATGGTGGCCGGGACGGCCCTGGCCGTCGTCACCGTCGCGGTCGCCGTGCTCGCCGCGACCCAGGGGCTGCCCGGCAGTGACACCGGCGGCGAGGCGGCCGACTCGCCGGCCCGGCCGCCTGCCTCCGCCGCCTCGCCTGGCGAGAGCACCGGCGACGACAGTCCCGAGCCGTCCGGGACGCCCAGCCCGACCGAGGAACCCTCCTCCCCCACACCCACCCCGTCGTCTCCCGAGCCCACGCCGTCCGCCCCGGCCACCGGCCTGCCGCCCGGCTTCCAGCGCTACCACGCGCCGGAGGGCTTCTCCGTCGCGCTGCCCGAGAACTGGAAGCGGCTGGACACCGACCGCCAGGGCCTCGCGTACCGGGTCGTCTTCGGTGCCGACGGCGACGACCGCACGCTGGCCGTCACCTACAGCGCGGACGCGGGCCCGGACCCCGTGGCCGTGTGGCGGGACGACGTCGAACCGAACCTGAAGCAGTCCGGTGACTACGAGCGGATCGGCGCGATCCGCGCGACGACGTACCAGGGGCGCGAGGCCGCCGACATGGAGTGGACGGCGGACATCGGCGACACCCGCGTACGCACCTTCGGCCGGGGTCTCCTGCTGGGCGGGGGCCGGAGCTTCTCGCTGCGCTGGACGACCCCGGCCGCGGACTGGGAGGACAGCGCGAGCGAGGAGACGTTGCGCACCGTCCTCAAGACCTTCCGGCCGGACTCAGACTGAACCGCGTGGTGCGCGCAGGGAGATGAGCGGGCCGGGACGCAGGGGCTGCGTGCGCCAGCGCGCGGTGAGCGTACGGTCCGCGAGGGAGCACGTCAGCGCCAGGCGGTGCGGGGTCTCCAGGAACGCGGCCTCCACGGCCAGCGTGCCGGCATCGGTCCAGCCGCCGCTCACCGCGGTCGGGAGCGGCGCCTCCGTCACCGTCCAGTCCGCCTTCCCGATCCGCAGCTCCAGCCGGGTCTCCCCCTCGGTGAGCCTGAGCGTCCAGGCGTCCGCGTCCTGCCCGAGTTCGGCCGACAGGGCCGGACCGTCCCCCGCCGGGGAAGCGAACGCGGCGGCGGCCCAGCCCTCGGCCCGTCCGGGCGGTGTCGGGCTGCCCGGGGCGGGCGGCAGCGCGAGCCCGGCGAGGCGCTCGCGCAGGGCCGCGTCGGCGGTCTCCCGGCCGGTCAGCGGTTCGGGGCCGAAGGCGGGCAGCAGATGCTTCCAGACGAGGTCCAGGTAGTCCTGCATCCGCTCGGTCGCCGCGGTCGTGGCGATCACCGCGTCGTGCTCGGGCAGTACCAGGCAGTACTGGCCGTACGCGCCGTCGCCCCGGTAGCCGTGCCGGGAGGTCCAGAACTGGTAGCCGTAGCCCCGGTCCCAGTCCTGCCGGTCCACCTCTCCCGTGGCACCGGCGGTCGGGATGTGCGGGCGCGAGGCCCGGGCCGCCCATCCCTCGGGCAGCAGCCGCCTGCCCTCCCAGATTCCGTCGCGCAGATACAGCTCGCCGAGCCGGGCGATCGCGTCGGTGGTGGCGTGCAGACCGCTGTAGCCGATCTCGCGGCCGGCGCGGTCCCGCTGCCAGAACACCTCGCCGATACCGAGGGGATCCAGCAGCCGCGGGCGCAGATACTCGGTGAGCCGCTGCCCGGTCACCCGCTGGACGATCGCGCCGAGGGTGTAGGTGGTGGGCTGGTTGTAGGCGAAGACGGTGCCGGGGTCGCGGTCCGGCGGAAGGAGCAGGAACCCGCGTACGGGCTCCGCCCGGTCCAGCCCGTAGGTCTCCTCGATGGTCTCCCGCTCGTGGCCGCTCGCCATCGACGCCACGTGCCGTACGAGCATGGCGCGGCTGCGGGGGTCGGTGATGTCGGCCTCGAACTCCGGGAAGTAGGAGATCACGGGCGCGTCGAAGTCGAGCAGTCCCTCGGCCTCGGCCAGGGCGGCGGCGGTCCCGGTGAAGCTCTTGCTGAGCGAGTACAGCAGGTGGGGGCGGTCGGGGGTGTAGGGCGCCCACCAGCCGGAGGCGACGAGGTGTCCGTGCCGCATGATCATCAGGCTGTGCGGCTCGATCTCCGGGGCCGCTTCGAGGGCGTCGAGGAAGGCGTGGACGCCGGAGGCGTCGACACCCTGGGAGGCGGGGCTGCCGGTCGGCAGGGCGGAGGCACTCATGGAGGCATCCTCCCCCTGCCGCCGGACCTTGATCGAGCCGTTTTCACGCCCGCTGTCCGGGGACTCGCCGGTCATGGTGCAAATCGGATACACGATGATGACCGAACAGGCCGGCCCCCGAGCGCTCGTCGACCATGTGGTGCGGGCCGAGGAGGCGGGCTTCGACTTCTCGGTGACCTCCGACCACTACTTCCCGTGGCTGCGCTCGCAGGGCCACTCGCCCTACGCGTGGGCGGTGCTCGGCGCGGCCGCCCAGGCCACGTCCCGTATCCCGTTGATGACGTATGTGACCTGCCCGACGTTCCGCTACCACCCGGCGGTGGTGGCGCAGAAGGCGGCGACGCTGCAGTTGCTGTCCGAGGGCCGGTTCCGGCTGGGACTCGGCTCCGGCGAGAACCTCAACGAGCATGTGGTGGGCGGCGGCTGGCCGTCCGTCGACGTACGGCACGAGATGTTCGAGGAGGCCGTGGAGATCATCCGGGCCCTCTTCGAGGGCGGCCACGTCAATCACCGCGGCACGCACTTCGACGTGGAGTCGGCCCGGCTGTGGGACCTGCCGGACGAGGCGCCGCCCATCGGCGTCGCCGTCTCCGGGGAGCGGTCGTGCGCACTCGCGGGCCGGCTCGGCGACCTGGTGATCGCCACCGAGCCCAAGCCGGGCCTGCTGGAGGCGTTCGACCGGCACGGCGGCGCGGGCAAGCCCCGTATCGGCCAACTGCCGGTCTGCTACGACCCCGACCGGGACACGGCCGTCGAGCGCGCCCACTCCCAGTTCCGCTGGTTCGGCAGCGGCTGGAAGGTCAACTCGGAGCTCCCGCACCCGGATTCCTTCGACGCGGCGACCCGGTTCGTCACACCCGACGACGTGGCCGACGCCATCCCCTGCGGTGACGACCCGGACACCTTCGTCGAGGCCGTCCGCCCGTACGCCGAGGCGGGTTTCACCGAGATAGCCCTGGTCCAGATCGGCGGCGAGTCGCAGCCGGCGTACCTGGACTGGTCGGAGAAGACCCTGCTGCCCGCGCTGCGCGACGCGTTCGGCTGAGGCCGGTGGCGGCAGATGCTTTCCGAGGGTGGAGATAGGCTGCTGGCCTGCACGTACTCGATGCAGCCAACCCCCCTCAGGAGAGTCGTCCGTGACCGTAGCCATCACCCCGCCCGAGACCTCCCCGGCGCCCGTCTCCGACCTTGTCGCGCTGGACGCGCGGGAGTTCGGGGCGTACGCCCGGACCGGAGGGTGGGCCTTCGGGCTGAAGGTGGCGCGCAGCGTGCGGCCCGGCGGGCAGGGCGCGGACGAGACGCCGAAGGTGTCGGCGAAGGAGTTCGCGGAGCTCGCCGGGTGCTCTCCGGAGCGGGTCATGCGCTACTACAAGGCGTGGGACCGGGCGGCGGACGACGGTCTGGTCCCGCACTTCGAGGCGCTGGCGCCGGGTGCGGACGTGGAACTGCCGGACGCGGACGTGTGGCTGAGCTACTACGTCTCCCGCAACAGCGCCACCTCCGAGCGCGGCACCGCCATCACCGAGGCCGCCGAGGCGGAGGGCATCCGGCCCACGAAGGCCCTGGAGGTCGCGGAGAACCCCACCGCCCTGCGTGCCGCGATCCTCGCCGACCCCTCCACCGCCCGCGCGGCCCGTCAGGCCCTGCTGGACCGGGTCCGGGAGGACCCCGACCTGCAGGCCGAGCTGGCCCGTGACGTCGTGCGCACCGACGAGCTGAAGAAGGCCGTCGCCGGCGAGAGCAGGGCGGCCGACCGCATCGGATACGTGCGCCAGATCGCCGAGTCGGGGCAGATCAAGACGCCCGCCGGGCAGACCCTCGACGCACCCGCCGATCTGCGTCAGGAGGCCGAACGGCATCTGTCGCTCATCGACGAGCTGGACGAGGACGAGGACTCCGGCGAGTGGGCCACCGAGGCGTACGACACCATGAAGTCCCTTGTCGTGGAGACCGTGGAGGCCGATCCGGGGCTGCGGGTGCAGGAGCGGCGCACGAAGTTCTACAGCAGCCTGCAGCGGGCGACCAAGGTGTTCGAGGAGCTGACCTTCGACGACACCCCGGAGTTCTACGAGGACGACATGGTGGAGCGCCTGGAGGAGCTGCAGCGGGCGGTGGCCGTCTGCATCGAGTCGCTGCGGGGTGCCCGCGGGAATCACCCCGAGGGCTGAGCATCTTGCGCGTGTGAGGGGTACTAGAGGGCTCTACGTCGGTTCATCCCGGAGGCCCTTTCGTGAACTCCTTCGTGCACAAGACCCTGGTGGTGCAGCTCCAGGCCGGTGACACGGACCGTTTCTCGGTACTCGCCCACCTGAGCTACGACGCCGCGGACCCGTTCGCCGTCACCCTCGTGTTCAGCCACGACGGCCGCGTGCTCGCCCGGTGGCAGCTGGACCGCGAGATGCTCGCCGACGGTCTACGGCGTCCGGTCGGGATGGGCGATGTGCGGATCCGCCCGGTGTCGCGGGGCATGTGGCAGGAGCTGCGCCTGGAGTTCCTCGGTGACGCCCGCCCCGACGGCGGCCGTCACCACGCCCTGGTGTTCGCGTGGGCCCCGGGGTTCGCGGCGTTCCTGCGGGAGACCCACGAGGTGGTCCCGCCGGGCCGCGAGGAGGTCCATGTGGACGATTTCCTGGCGGACGTCATCGCCGGGGGCTGATCCCAGGGGCATAGGGCCGGCCCGGCGGCCGTCACTCCGACGTATGGCGGTACCTGGTCCACAGGGGCAGGACGAACCAGCACAGCAGGTACCAGCAGACCACTCCGGCGACCAGGTAGGGCACGAAGCCGTTGTGCGTGGCCACGCGCAGGATCAGCAGCAGGGAGGCGGTCGTCGTGGCCAGCAGCAGGAGGAGGCCGAGCAGCGTCAGCCGGGAGGCCAGCCGTACCGCCTGCGGCTTGACGCGCCGCCCGGAGACGAGGCGGTGCAGGGACACCGGGCCTATGAGCGCCCCGGTCGCGCACGCGCCGAGGACGACCGTCACGAGGTAGATCGTCTGGTCCGTGCCGGTCAGTTCGTCGTACTTCTCGGTGAAGACCACAGTGAGCAGGAAACCGAACAGGATCTGCACGCCCATCTGGGCCACGCGGACCTCCTGGATGAGCTCCTGCCACATCCGGTCCGCTCTTTCCTCCTCCGTCTCGTTGCGCCCCCGGCGCCTGGCCCCGCCCTCTACCGTCTCCGACACGGTTCCTCCCGGTGTGAGACCTCAGGTGCTTCTCTCCCGCGAGTTCCCCGGAACGGGCCGTCCTCCCGGGCCGGGCGGCGGTTTGAGCGACCAGGCGAGGGTTACACGGACGACGCGAATGACGCAGAACCCGAGGAGGTCGTGGACGCATGTCCGGAACGCAGCTCACCGTGACGCTCAGCGGCGGCGGCACGGGCGACGCACGAGCGGTCGTCCGCGCCCTGCAAGGCACGTTCGGGGCGCCGGACGAGCTTCCCGCCGACGAGAACGCGACGGTGCACACGGCCACGTTCGGCGATGCGGAGGCGGGGCGCGCCGGCCGTGCCGGGGAGAGCTCCGAGCGGCTGTCCGCGCCGGTGACCGTGACCGTGCAGGGCACCCCGGAGGCGGTGCGGCGGGCGAGCGACACGCTCACCGGGGCCTTCACGGCCCGCGACGACGGGGTCGCCTCCGGCGACCAGGAGCAGGAACGGCAGCTGCTCCTGGTGCCGTGACGGATACCGTGAACCGGGCAGTCTCTACCAGCGGGATTCGATCTGGTCCTTGATCCGCTGCTCGTAGAGGTCGCCGATCGCCGCCAGCGTCCGGCCGGACAGCTCCGGCAGGCGGGCGGCGTTCGCGTTGGCGCGGGCCTGCTCGGGTGAGCGGGCGCCGGGGATCACGGTCGTGACGCCGGGCTGCTCGATGATCCAGCGCAGGGCCAGCTGGGCCGGGGTGTATCCCTCGGGGGCGAGTGCCGCGAACTCGGCGGCGGCCTCGATACCGGTGGCGTAGTCGACGCCGGAGAACGTCTCGCCCACGTCGAAGGCCTCGCCGTGCCGGTTGTAGGCGCGGTGGTCGTTGCCGGGGAAGACCGTCTCCCGCGTGTACTTGCCCGACAGCAGGCCGGAGGCGAGCGGGACGCGGGCGATGATGCCGACCCCCGCCGCACGGGCGGCCGGGAGCACCTCGCGCAGGGGCTTCATACGGAACGGGTTGAGGATGATCTGCACGCTCGCCACGTTGGGCCGGGCGATCGCGGTCAGCGCCTCCTCACAGGTCTCGACACTGACGCCGTACGCGGCGACGCGCTCCTCCTCGACCAGGGTGTCGAGGGCGTCGAACACCTCGTCCGTGGAGTAGACGGACGTGGGCGGGCAGTGCAGCTGCACCAGGTCGATCCGGTCGACGCCGAGGTTGCGCCGGGAACGGTCGTTCCAGTCGCGGAAGTTGTCGAGCACAAAGTTCTCGGGGATCTGGTCGACCCGGCGGCCCATCTTCGTGGCGACCAGGACGTGCAGGTCCGGCCTGCCGCTGAGGAACGTGGCGATGGTCTGCTCGCTGCGGCCGTCGCCGTACACGTCGGCGGTGTCGAAGAAGGTCACCCCGGATTCGGCCGCCGTCTCCAGTACCGCGAGGGCTTCCTTGTCGTCGACG
Organism: Streptomyces sp. NPDC057099; assembly: GCF_042671245.1. Lineage (NCBI taxonomy): Bacteria > Bacillati > Actinomycetota > Actinomycetes > Kitasatosporales > Streptomycetaceae > Streptomyces > Streptomyces sp. NPDC057099. The sequence continues at coordinate 58,223 of NZ_JBHUTX010000020.1, read as the reverse complement.
TCTCCCCAGTCGGCACCCAGCTGCCATGTGCCCAGGCCCACGACGGAGGCATGCTGACCCGACCTGTCGAATGTGCGCTCGTCCATGGGCGTCAGTCTGTCATCCGTCACGGCCACGCGCGGAACGTATCCCTCCGGCCCGTCCCCCCTGCCCGATTCACTCACACGAGTGAATAGTGGCGACAGGAACGTGTCACGTGTCAGCCGGGCCCCTAGCGTGACTCCACGTGACTACCGGTTCAATGAGCAACTGCCCTTCCCAAGAACCGCGTTGGACGCGCCGGGGCTTCCTCCTCACGGCGGCCGCCCTCGCCGCCGTGCCGGGTCTGCCGGCGGATCCGGCGGCCGCTGCGGCGGAGCTGCCGGACTTCCCGGCGGATGTCGCGCTGTACCGCTCGGCGTACCGGAACTGGGTCGGCGAGATCACCGCGGACGGTCTGTGGGCCTGTGCGCCGGACGGCCCGGAGCAGGTGGCCGAGGTCGTCAACTGGGCGTGGCGGCACGGGTGGCGGGTGCGTGCCCGGGGCGCCTCGCACGGCTGGTCGCCCCTGACCGTGACGGAGGGGACACCGTCCGGCGCGCCCGTCCTCCTCGTCGACACGACGCCTCGTCTGACCGGCCTCACGCTGGACTCGCCGACGGCCGTACGGGCCGGAACCGGCGTGACCATGGAGGCCCTGCTCACCTTCCTGGAGGAACACGGCCTGGGAGTCACGGCGGCTCCCGCTCCCGGTGTCCTCACCCTGGGCGGCGCCCTGGCGATCGACGCGCACGGCACGGCCGTTCCCGCACGGGGCGAGCGCCGGCGGCCCGGGCACACGTACGGCTCGCTCAGCAATCTGATCCTGTCCCTGACGGCGGTCGTCTGGGACTCCCGGGCCGGCGCGTACGTGGTGCGCACGTTCCGTCGCGACGAGGCGGACGGTGCCGCGCTGCTGACCCATCTCGGACGGTCCCTGGTGACCGAGGTGGTGCTGCGGGTGGGCGCGAACACGAACCTGCGGTGCGTGAGCCGTACGGACATCCCGGCGGGCGAGTTGTTCGCCGCGCCCGGCTCCGGCGGGCGTACCCTCTCGCGCTACCTGGACGAGGCCGGGCGGGTCGAGGCGATCTGGTTCGCCTTCACCGAGCATCCCTGGCTGAAGGTGTGGAGCGTCTCCCCCACCCGGCCGCTGACCTCGCGGCGTGTGACGCGGCCGTACAACTACCCGTTCTCCGACAACATCCCGACGCCGGTGGCGGAGCTGGTGGGCCGGATGACGTCGGACGCGGCCTGGTATCTGGCGCCGGTGCTGGGCGCCGCGCAGTATGAGGCGGCCGCGCTCGGGCTGGTGACGACGCTGTCCGCCGATCTCTGGGGGCCGTCCAAGAACACCCTGCTGTATCTGAAGCCGAGCACCCTGCGGGTGCACGCCGACGGCTACGCGGTCCTGACCTCGCGGGAGCGGGTGCAGCGGGTGGTCTCGGAGTTCGCGGCCTTCTACCGGGAGCGGCTGGCGGCGTACGCGGCCCGGGGCAGCTTCCCGGTCAACGGCTCGGTGGAGATCCGGGTGACCGGCCTGGACGAGCCGGGCGACGCCGGAGTGGCCGGGGCCCGCCCGCCGCTGCTGTCCGCGCTCCGGCCGCGCGCGGACCACCCCGAGTGGGACACGGCCGTGTGGCTGGACGTCCTGACGCTGCCGGGCACGCCGGACGCTGAGGCGTTCCTGCGGGAGATCGAGCGGTTCCTGCTGCGTACCTTCGACGGCGGGTTCGCGCTCACCCGGGTGGAGTGGTCCAAGGGGTGGGCGTACACGGACGACGGGGTGTGGAGCGACGAGGAGGTCCTGGGGTCGGTGGTGCCGTCCGCCGTGGGTACGGCGGAGTGGGCCGAGGCGGACGCGGTGCTGGACCGGCTCGACCCGCACCGTGTGTACGGCAACGCCTTCCTGGACCGGCTGTTCGGCCCCGGTGCCTAGGGGGTGAGGTGTGCCTGCACCGCTGGCGCGTACCGGTCCACCAGGGCGTCGACCGTGCTCGCCCGCACCTCGGTGCCGCGGGCGATGCCGTACATCACGCCCAGGCCGAGCAGGGTGGCCACGGCCAGTTCGGCGCGCAGGCCGGCGTCGGGGCCGGATAGGCGATCGGTGAGGCGATCGGTCACCTGGGTGCGGAAGTTGGCGCGCAGGATGTCGCCCTGCTCGCCGTGCAGGGGCGCGAACACGATCCGCAGCAGCGGGTCGGCGCCCTGCTCGGACTGGCTGACCAGGACGTGGCTGACCATGTGCGCTCCGAGTTCGTCGAGCGGCGCGGCCAGCAGGGCGGCGGCGTCGGTCTCGAAGGACATGACCCGGGCGAACAGCGTGTCCTTGTTGCCGAAGTACTTGAGGATCAGCGGCGGGCTCACGCCGGCGCGCTCGGCGACCGCCTTGAGCGTGATGTCGGCGTGCGCGTGCCGGGCCAGCAGATGACGGGCCGCTTTCAGGATGGCCGCCTTGGTGGCCTCGGCGTCCCTGCGGGCCGGAGTGGGCGTGACGGGTGGAGTGCTCACGGCACTCATGCTCCCTCCATCGCGCGGTCGTGCGCGCCCCGGGTGCGGTCCTCGTCCGGCGCACGGCCGTCCGGTTCGTCGGCCGTGGGGTCGCCGGGTATGCAGAGCGCCGCCACGACGGCCACCAGGGCGACCGCACCGGCCATGGCGAACGCCAGCAGATATCCGTGCAGGGTGGGGACCGGGGCCCCGCCGACCAGGCTGGTGTGGTGCACGAGGACGGCGGCCACGGCGGCGCTGGAGCCGGCCTGGCCGATCGTCCGCATCAGGACGTTGACGCCGTTGGCGGAGGCGGTCTGCCCGGCCGGTACGGCACGCAGGATGAGCGTGGGCAGCGCCGAGTAGGCCAGGGTGGTGCCGGTGGCGACGACCGTGGCCCCCGCGATGATCATCCACAGATCGCGGCTGTCGGCGATGCGGACCGCGTACCCGGCGGCGATGACGGCGGCCCCGAGGGCGAGTGTGACGCGCGGGCCGCGCGCGGCGGAGATCCGGGCGGAGACGGGCGACAGCAGCAGCATGACCACGCCGCTGGGCAGCAGGCAGAGACCGGTGGCGACGATGGACAGACCGAGCCCGTACCCGGTCGCCTCGGGCGCCTGCACGAGCTGGGCGGTGACCAGGGTGTTGGCGTAGAACGCGAATCCGGCGAGCAGCGCCGCCACATGGGACAGTCCGACCCGGGGCCGGGCCACCAACCGCAGGTCCACCAGTGGCTGTTCGGCCCGCAGCTGCTGCCACCACCACAGCGCGAGCACGACGGCGGCGGCCAGGAAGAGGCCCACGACGCGCGGGCCGCCCCAGCCCCACTGCCCGCCCTGGGACACCCCGAGCAGCAGGCAGACGAGCCCCACGGCCAAGCCCAGCGCCCCCGGGACGTCGAACCGGCCCGGCTCGCGCACCGGCGACTCCCGTACCGCCCACCACACCAGCGTCACGCCCGTGGCGCCGAGGGCGCTGGTCACCCAGAACATGGTGTGCCAGTCCGCGTACTGCACGATCACCGCCGCCAGCGGCAGGCCGAGCGCGGCGCCGATGCCGACGGTGGAGCTCATCAGCGCCACGGCCGAGCCCCGGCGCTCCGGCGGCAGCTCGTCCCGCAGGATGCTGATGGACAGCGGGACGACCGCGGCGGCGGCCCCGGACAGGGTGCGGGCGGCGATCAGCACGCCGATGTCGGAGGTCAGGGCGCACAGGACCGACCCCAGAGTCATCAGCGCGAGGGCCGCCATGAGCACCCGTCGCTTGCCGTACATGTCGCCGGCCCGGCCCAGGACCGGGGTGAGGACGGCCCCGGACAGCAGGGTGGCCGTGACCATCCAGGAGACCGTGCCCGCCGAGGCGCCGGTCAGCCGGGGCAGGTCGGGCAGCAGGGGCACGACCACGGTCTGCATGACGGCCATGAGGATGCCGCCGAACGCGAGCACCGGGACGGTGAGCCGGTTGCGTATCGCGGCGGTCCGGTCCATCGGCACTCCAGCGGACGGCGCCTGGGCGAGGCGGCAGGTGAATGGCAATTCACCTTAGCCGGTGAATTGCCATTCACCCAAGTCGGGAGGTCCGGTCGACCTCGGGGCACCGCCGGGAGGGCGGACCACCGAATCGCGCCAGTTTCGCGGCGTGACGTGCACCACGGGCAGCGGGTCCCGTGGGGAGGAACAACCTCCCCGACGCCCCAAGCGGGCGGAATTTCCCCTTCCGTGCCCGCGCCCCCACCACTGACAGCAAGATCATCTTTGTTCAACCTTGCACGACATGGGGGGAATTGCCCGGATCGCAGCCAACCGGCTCGCGCGGATTTCTCCCGGTACCGGATGGACCGGTAGGCATGCCCAGGTCAACACCCGAACCGACCCAGGAGGTCCGCATGCCGGAACTCACCCGTCGCCGCGCGCTCACCGCCGCGGCCGTCCTCGCCGGGACCGCCGGCGTCCTGCCCGCCGTCGTGCCCGCCACGGCCGCCACCGGGCACGGGCACCACGACTCCCCCGGGACCTTCGACGAGGTCTACAAGGGCCGCCGGATACAGGGCCGCCCGGCCACCGGGACCGGTCATCACCACCACGGCGCCGGATACGCGGTGTTCGTCGACGGTGTCGAGCTGCACGTGATGCGCAACGTCGACGGCACCTGGATCAGCGTCGTCAGCCACTACGACCCGGTGGCCACCCCGCGCGCCGCCGCCCGCGCCGCGGTGGACGAGCTGCAGGGCGCGCCACTGCTGCCCTTCCCCGCCAACTGATCCGCACCGAAAGGCTCTGGAGCACCCGCACATGACCGTCCGCAAGAACCAGTCCGCCCTGACCGCCGACGAGAAGCGGCGTTTCGTCGCCGCCCTCATGGAGCTGAAGCGCAACGGCCGCTACGACGAATTCGTCACGACGCACAACGACTTCATCGTCTCCGACACCGACAACGGCGAGCGGACGGGCCACCGCTCACCGTCCTTCCTGCCCTGGCACCGAAGATTCCTCCTGGAATTCGAGCGGGCGCTCCAGTCGGTGGACGCTTCGGTGGCCCTGCCGTACTGGGACTGGACCGTCGACCGTTCGCCGCGTGCCTCGCTCTGGGCGCCCGACTTCCTCGGCGGCACCGGGCGCGACCGGGACGGCCGGGTGTCGGACGGGCCGTTCGCCTCGGCCGGCGGGAACTGGCAGATCAATGTGCGGGTCGACGGCCGTACGTTCCTGCGCCGGTCCCTCGGCGCCGGGGGACGCCAGCTGCCGACGGCCGCCGAGGTCGAGTCGGTGCTGGCGATGCCGACGTACGACATGGCGCCCTGGAACAGCGGCTCGGACGGTTTCCGCAACCATCTCGAAGGCTGGCGCGGCGTCAATCTGCACAACCGCGTCCACGTGTGGGTGGGCGGGCACATGGCCACCGGCGCCTCGCCCAACGACCCGGTGTTCTGGCTGCACCACGCGTACATCGACAAGCTGTGGGCCGAGTGGCAGCGGCGGCACCCCGGCTCCGGCTATCTGCCGGTCTCGGGCACGCCGAACGTGATCGACCTCAACGAGACCATGCGGCCGTGGCACGACACGAGCCCGGCGGATCTGCTGGACCACACGGCGCACTACACGTTCGACGCCTGATCAGGCGGTGGCGGCCGTGCGGCACTCCGGGTGTCCCCAGCCGCTGTCGTTCTTGCTGATGGGCTCGCCCGCCGCGTAGGAGCGGCCGCACTGGCAGCGGCCGGGGAACTTCGCCTTGATGGTGCGCGAGGAGCCCTTGGCGCCGGAGGCCTTCGCGGTGCGGGCCGAACCGCCGCGCGGGCGGGAGCGGGGTGCCTTGACCGGGGTGTCCGGGGCGGGCGGCGGCTCGGGGGAACCCAGCTCGCTGCCCGCGGACTCCTGGACGGTGGCGGCCTGGCTGGCGGCGCGGTCGGCGAAGTCGTTGAGCCGGTCGCCGTCGACCTGGTGGGCGGGCACGTAGCGGAACTCGACCGAGCGGCCGTCCAGGAGTTCGTCGATGCGCACGACGAGGTCCTGGTTGGCGACCGGCTTGCCGGCGGACGTCTTCCAGCCGTTGCGCTTCCAGCCGGGCAGCCAGGTGGTGACCGCCTTCATCGCGTACTGCGAGTCCATCCGGATCTCGAGCGGTACGCCCGGGTCGGTCGCCGTCAGCAGGCGCTCCAGCGCGGTCAGTTCCGCGACGTTGTTGGTGGCCTTGCCGAGCGGCCCCGCCTCCCAGCTCACCGGGCTCTCGGAAGCGTCGGCGACGACCCAGGCCCAGCCCGCGGGTCCCGGGTTTCCCTTCGAAGCCCCGTCGCACGCGGCCACAACACGTTCACGCATGGGCTCGATCATGCCATGGCCGCACGGTCCGCCCGGCCGGGAGGGTGGGGTGGTTACGACACGTCGGCCAGCTTCGGCATGTCACCCTCGGTCGTCGTGACATCGATCACCGAGAAGATCGCGCCCTGCGGATCGCTGATGGCGGCGAACCGGCCGAACGGCGTGGTCATCGGACCGAACCGCAGGACGCCGCCGAGCTTGGTCGCCTTCGCCACGGCGTCGTCGCAGTCCTCGACGGTGAAGTAGACGTTGATGTACGGCGGCATCTCGGGCGGGAACTCCTCCGTCATCTTCATCCGGCCCAGCACGGTGCGTTCGCCGAGGTCGTAGATGCGGAAGTCCATCTCGCCGTCCTCCATGTCCCGCTGCCGGTAGGAGAAGACGGCGGGGAAGAACGCGTCGGACTTCTCGGGCTCGCGGGTGAAGACCTCGGCCCAGATGTAGGCGCCCGGTTCGGCCATCACCTCGAAGCCCTCGTGGGTGCCCGCCTGCCAGACGCCGAAGACGACCCCGCTCGGGTCGCGGGCCAGGCACATGGTGCCGAAGTCGCCGACCTGCATCGGCTCCATCAGGACCTCGCCGCCGTTGTCGCGGATCCGGGCGGCGGTGGCGGCGGTGTCCCGGGCGGCGAAGTACAGGCACCACTGCGACGGGGCCTCCGGCTGGCCGGGCATGGGCGGGACGACGGCGGCGACCGCCTTGCCGTCCGCGTAGGCCTGGGTGTAGTCGCCGTACTCCGGCGACGCCTCGGCGAAGGTCCAGCCGAGGACGTCTCCGTAGAAGGTCTTGGCCCCTTCGAGGTCACTGAACGTCGCGTCGGCCCAGCAAGGGGCTCCTTCAGGTTGCACGGCCATGGCTACGGCCCTCTCCGGACGGGTGGATGGTCCGTTTCCTCACGCTAGTCACCCTCGGGTCGGCCCGCGCGCCGAACGGGCCGTTCCGCAGCAGACTGGGCAGGAGCCCTCGGCAGGACGGGGAGCGGTATGGCGGACGGGACGATGCGCGCGTGGTCGGTGGAGCGGCCGGGTCCGGTCGAGGAGGGGTCGCTCCGGCTGGTCGGGAAACCGGTGCCGGTGCCCGCGGAGGACGAGTTGCTGGTGCGGGTGCGCGCCTGCGGAGTGTGCCGTACGGATCTGCATGTCGCCGAGGGCGATCTGCCCGTGCACCGGGCGGGTGTCACGCCCGGGCACGAGGTCGTCGGGACGGTGGCCGGGGCGGGCGCGGCGGTGCGCGGCCTCGCGGTGGGCGACCGGGTCGGCGTGGCCTGGCTGCGCCGCACGGACGGCGACTGCGCGTACTGCGCACGCGGCGCGGAGAACCTCTGCCCCCGGTCCGAGTACACGGGCTGGTACGCCGACGGCGGCTACGCGGAGTACACGACCGTACCGGCCGCGTTCGCCTATCGGATGCCGGACGATGTGCCGGACGTGGCGCTGGCGCCGCTGCTGTGCGCGGGCATCATCGGCCATCGCGCGCTGCGGCGGGCCGCGCTGCCGCCCGGCGGGAGGCTAGGGCTGTACGGCTTCGGGGGCAGCGCCCATCTGTGCGCGCAGGTGGCGCTGGCCGAGGGGGCCGTCGTGCACGTCATGACGCGTGGTGCGGCCGCGCGGCGGCTGGCGCTGGAACTGGGCGCGGCGTCCGCGCAGGACGCGTACGCGAGGCCGCCGGAGCCGCTGGACAGCGCGATCCTCTTCGCCCCGGCCGGCGAACTGGTCCCGGTGGCGCTGCGCGCCCTCGACCGGGGCGGCGTCCTCGCCATCGCCGGCATCCACCTCACCGACACGCCTCCCCTGCACTACGAGACCGAGCTGTTCTACGAGAAGCAGGTGCGCAGCGTCGCGTCCAACACGCGTGCGGACGGCCGCGAGTTCCTGACGCTGGCGGCTCGCCACGGCGTCCGGGCGACGACGCATCCCTACCCGCTGTCGCGGGCTGTGGAGGCGCTCGGGGACCTGAAGGCGGGGCGGTTCGACGGGGCGGCGGTGCTGGTGAACGACTGGGTGTGAGTGGTGTCGGCGTGCGGGTCACCACGGGGTGTGCGCCGGAGGGGGACGGGTGGTGACCGCGGCGATACGCGGCGTCCGTGCGCCCTGTGCGCCGGGCGCGGCGGGGTCGGTGACCGGCGTGGGGGCACACGCCGGCTCGTCCTCCACCCCCATCGTGGGTTTGCCACCTCCGGCGCGAGAAACCGCCCCCTTCACGCGGTTATCCGGGTACCTCTGCCGCTGTTTGGCTATGCCTCGCGGCGCGTCCGGCTCACGGGCGCCATGAGTCGCCGCCTTCGCCGGCCACCCCACCGTCCCTGCCACCACTCCACCCATCCCGGCCGGCCACTCGGCTCGGCCGGGGCAGGGCGCACCCGTGTCCCGGGCCTCCCGGGCCACCCCCGCTCAGCAAAGGCCTCGCCCCGCTCACTCAGCGAACACCCCGTTCGATCCCAGGGAGGGAATGTGTCCGCCCCCGAAAGCACCACCGGCCCCGCCACCGACGAGCCCGCCCCCGAGCCCGCTGCCGGCAACGGCCCGGCCGAGGCTCAGCTCACCAGTCTCGGCACGCAGGCGGCGCGCCGGCTCGCCACCACCACCAAGTCCGTGCCCCAGATGCAGGCCATCACCTCACGCTGGCTGCTCAAGATGCTGCCGTGGGTCGACGTCCGGGGCGGTGCCTACCGGGTCAACCGGCGTCTGACGTTGCGTCTCGGCCGGGGCCGGGTGCAGTTCGAGCAGAACGGTGCCGACGACATCAGGGTCATCCCTCAGACGCTCACCGAACTGCCCGTGCTGCGCGGCTACTCCGACGCCGAGGTGCTGAAGCAGATCGCGTCGCGCTTCGAGGTCCGTGAGGTGCGGGCCGGCGAGGTGCTCTTCGAGGCCGGCCAGCCCGTGACCGAGGCCTATCTGATCGTGCACGGCCGTTTCACCCGGTACGCGACCGGCAAGTACGGCGAGGAGGAGGTCATCGGCGTCGTCACGGACGGCGAGGGGCTCGGTGACGAGGCGGTGGGGCGGGCCGACCCGCTGTGGCTGACGTCCGTACGTGCGGAGACCTCGGGCGTCGCGCTGGTGCTGTCCTGGGACGCGCTGCGGGAGTACACGGACCGCGTCCCGTCCTTCGCGGCCCATCTGGAGGCCTACGCGGAGCGGCAGAGCAAGCCGATGAACCGCAAGGGCGAGGCGGATGTGCCGGTGCAGGCCGGGCACGTGGGCGAGCCGGTGCTGTCCGGCGGCTTCGTCGATTACGAACTCGACCCACGCGAGTACGAGTTGTCGCTCACGCAGACCGTGCTGCGCGTCCACACCCGGATCGCCGACCTCTACAACGACCCGATGGACCAGACCGAGCAGCAGCTCCGGCTGACCATCGAGGAGATCCGTGAGCGGCAGGAGTGGGAGCTGGTCAACAACCGCGAGTTCGGGCTGCTGCACAACATCGACTACAGCCAGCGCATCAGCACGTTCTCGGGCCCGCCGACCCCGGACGACCTGGACGAGCTGCTGTCGATGCGGCGCAAGACGCGGCTGTTCCTCGCCCATCCCAAGGCGATCGCGGCGTTCTTCCGGCAGTGCAACAAGCGCGGGCTGGTGCCCGGTACGGCGAACGTCGACGGGCACGAGGTGCCCGCCTGGCGCGGTGTGCCGTTCTTCCCGTGCGGCAAGATCCCGGTCAACGACCACCACACCACCAGCATCATCGCGCTGCGCACCGGCGAGGCCGACCAGGGGGTCGTCGGACTGTTCCAGACCGGTATCCCTGAGGAGTACCAGCCCGGCCTGAACGTACGGTTCATGGGCGTCGACGAGACCGCGATCATCCGCTACCTGGTCACCGCGTACTACTCGATGGCCATCCTGGTGCCCGACGCCGCGGGCATCCTGGAAAACGTCCAGATCGGCCGGACGGCCGGCTGACGGGGTGGAATCGAACACGCCCATGAACCCGCCCCCGCCCCCCGGCTCCGAGCCCCGCCCTGTGGCCTCACCGGCCCTCGGAACTCCGGCTCCACAGCGCTCGGGCTCCACGCCCCCACCCGGGCCACCGGCCCCCGGCTCGCCGATCCCACCGACTGCCGAATCCCCGGGCCCATCGGTCCTACCCCCCCTCGGCCCCCCGGTCCCACAGGCTCACGGGTCCCCGGCGCCACCGCCCTCGGGCTTCACGCCCCAACCCGGACCACCGGCCCCCGGGTCCCCGACCCCACCACCCCTGGGTTTGCCGATCCCACCGACTACCGAATCCCCGGGCCCACCGGCCCTGCCACCCCTCGGCTCCCCGGTCCCGCAGGCTCCCGGGCCCCCGCCCTCGGCCTCCACGCCCCAACCCGGGCCACCAGCCCCGGAGTCCCCGACCCCACCGACTGCCGAATCCCCGGCCCCACTATCCCCGGGCTCCGCGACCCCGCCGAGCCCCGCACCCCGGGCGGCCTTCCGGCCTCCCGCCCCACCGGCCTTCGGCTTCTCAGCCCCACCGGCGCTCAGGTCTCCGGCACCACCGCCTTCGGGCTCCGAGCCTCCTCCAGCCGCCGGCCTTTCGGCCCCAACGCCCCTCGGCTTCTCAGCCCCACCGGCACTCAAGCCTCCGGCACCACCGCTGCCCTCGGGCTCCGAGACCCGGCCAGCCCTCGATCCTCCGACCTCGAGAACCGGCCTCCCGATCCCACCGATCGCCGAATCCCCGGTCCCCCAACCCCCCGGCTCCGCGACCTCACCGGCCACCGCGCCCCGCCCGGCCTTCCGCCCTCCCGCCCCACCAACCCTCAACTTCTCGGCCTCAAGCCCTCCGGGCTCAGCGATCACCAGGCCCCCGGCCTCCACGATCCCAGCACCCCCAAGCTCAACAACCCAACCCACCCCCACCCCCCGGCACACCCCACCCGGCCCCCCGAGCCTCGCCCGTACCGGACGGGCGAGGCCCGGCGGGCCCGTGCCCGGGCTTCGGTATCGGCCTGCCGTGCCCGCCGATCCCGAGAAGGTCGTGGAGATCGACCGGAGGCTGGAGGCCTGGGCGCACCGGCTCGAGCTGTTTCCGCCGGCGTGGACGGGGGACTTCGCGGGGTTCCAGTTCGGCCGGGCCGTGGTGCTCCAGCATCCGGGGGCCGCCGATCTGGACCGCCTCGCCGTCGCAGGCGAACTGCTGCTGGCCGAGAACCTCGTCGACAGCTGCTACTGCTCGGAGGACGAGGACCGGGGCGGATCCACCCGCGGCCTCGGCGGGCGGCTGATCATCGCCCAGTCGGCACTCGACCCCTTCCACGGGCCACCCGAGGCGGAGAAGGAGTGGCGCCAGGGGCTGACGGCCGACGGCCCACTGCGCTCGTACCACCGCGCGCTGCGGGACTACGCCGGGTTCGCCACGCCCAGCCAGGCCGACCGGTTCGTGCACGACATCGCCCGGCTGCACCTCGGGTACGTCGCCGAGGCCGCCTGGGCGGAGACGCGGTACGTGCCGCGCGTCTGGGAGTACCTGGTGATGCGGCAGTTCAACAACTTCCGCCCGTGTCTGTCGATCGTCGACGCCGTGGACGGCTACGAACTGCCCGAGGCGCTCTACGCCCGACCGGAGATCCAGCGGATCACGGCGCTCGCGTGCAACGCCACGACGATCGTCAACGACCTGTACTCCTTCACGAAGGAGCTCGCGGCCGAACCGGACCACTTCAACCTGCCGCTGGTCATCGCCGCCGACGAACAGTGCGGACTCAAGGCCGCCTATCTGAAGGCCGTCGAGATCCACAACCAGATCATGGACGCCTTCGAGGAGGAGTCCGCGGTCCTGTCCGCCGGCTCGCCGCTCGTCGAGCGCTACGCCCGGAGCCTCGCCGCCTGGGTGTCCGGCAACCACGAGTGGCACGCCACCAACACCCACCGCTACCACCTGCCCGACTACTGGTAGAGCACAGTCCCTTGACGTCACGCCAGAAGCACGAGGAGCCGTCCTTGACCACCACCGCCGACGCCGCGACCGCAGCACTGCAGCCCTCGCCCGCCGCCGACTCGACGTACCAGACCCGCGTGGCCGACTACTGGAACGCGGAGGAGAACCCGGTCAACCTCGAACTGGGGAAGATCGACGACCTGTACCACCATCACTACGGCGTCGGAGAGGCCGACTGGTCCGTGCTCGACGAGCCCGACCCGGCGTTGCGTCGCGAGCGTGTCACCTCGGAACTGCACCGCCTGGAGCACGCCCAGGCGGAACTGCTAGCCGCTCACCTCGGCCTCCTGACGCCCGCCGACCGCGTCTTCGACGCCGGCTGCGGACGCGGCGGCGGCAGCGTCGTGGCGAACCTGCGGTACGGCTGCCGCGCCGACGGCGTGACCCTCTCGGCCAAGCAGGCGGACTTCGCGAACGAGCAGGCCCGGCAGCGCGGCATCGACGGCAAGGTCCGCTACCACTGCCGGAACATGCTCGACACGGGCTTCCCCTCGGGCGCGTTCGCCGCGTCGTGGAACAACGAGTCGACGATGTACGTGGAGCTGGACCTGCTGTTCGCCGAGCACGCCCGGCTGCTGCGCCGCGGCGGGCGCTACGTGGTGATCACCGGCTGCTACAACGACACCTACGGGCGGGCCTCCCGTGAGGTCTCCCTGATCAACGCCCACTACATCTGCGACATCCATCCGCGGTCGGAGTACTTCCGGGCGATGGCCCGCAACCGGCTGGTCCCCGTCCATGTGCAGGACCTCACCGACACGGCCCTCCCCTACTGGGAGCTGCGCAAGCAGGCCGACCATCTCGTCACGGGCATCGAGGACACGTTCCTGACCGCGTACAAGAACGGCAGTTTCCAGTACCTGATGATCGTCGCCGACCGCGTCTGATCGAGCGTCAAGTCGTCGGCCACGGGCGCCTCGTGGCCGACGCGTGTCTTCCGCCCCGGGCCCGGCTGTGCTTGCCTGGGGAGCCGTTTCACCGGCCGGGGCGGGAGTTGCGGAATGCGCGGACCGTGGATCGTGGGTGTCCTGCTGGCCGGGCTGCTGCTCGGGGCGTGCGGGGATCCGTCGTCCGGACCTGACACGTCCCCGCCGTCAGCGCCGGAGGTGTCCACGACCACGCACCAGAGGGCCCCGGCCTCACCTGCCCCCCGTGCCCCGGCCAAGGCACCCCGCGTGCTGTATCTCGGCGATTCGCTCGCCATGGAGAACCAGAAGGTTCTCGGCCAGGAGCTGCGCCGGGACCTGCGCGCGAAGTACACGAGCGCCCCCTACTCGGGCACCACCCTGTGCGACTACCTGGAGGGCACCGCGGAGCGGTCGCTCGTACCGGCGCGGGACAAGGCGGCGGCCCTGGTGCGGTCGCTGCGGCCGGACTTCGTGGTGCTGCAGTTCTGGGGCAACGCCTGGGACTTCACCTGGTGCATGGACAAGATCACGTACGACGGTTCACGGGAGCGGTACTTCCAGCGGTACGAGGCCGACGCGCGCAGGCTCGTCGAGCAGATCGCGACGGCCGGAGGGACGCACCGGCCGCGGATCGTGTGGGTGCTCCAGGGGCCGGACCCGATCACGCCCGACCGGGTGCGGCGCGTCAACGGTCTGTACCAGCGGTTGGCCGCCGACTCGGACGGCATCGTCGCCGACGCCGGGGGGACGGTGAGCCCCGGCTCGGACCGCTACACATGGACCCAGCACCTGCCCTGCACGGCCTACGAGCGTGCCCACCCCGACTACTGCACCCAGCCCGGCCGCGACCGGACGGCCCTGCACCGCGACGACGACTATCTGCACTTCTGCCTGGCTCCCACGACGTCCACGCCGAAGCCCTGCCCGGTGCGCTCCCCCGGCATCCTGCGCATCGCCCGGGAGATCACCAAAACCGTTCGACAGTCGGGGAATTGACCGTTCGAATGGGCGTCATGTGCGCTGTGCGAATGCATGAGGACGATCGAGAGGTCGACGTCCCGCTCGTCGGCCGGCTGATCGCGGGACAGTTCCCGCAGTGGGCGGGGCTGCCCCTGCGGCGCGTGGAGTCCTCCGGGAGCGAGAACGCCATGTTCCGCCTCGGCGCGGACAAGGTCGTGCGGCTCCCCCGGCATCCCCGCGCCGTCGAGGCCATCACCCACGAACTGCGCTGGCTGCCCCGGCTGAGCCCGGGCCTGCCCGTCGCCTCCCCCGAACCCCTCGGGCGGGGCGAGCCCGGCGAGGGCTTCCCGTGGCCCTGGTCGGTGTACGGCTGGCTGGACGGCCGCAACCCGGTGCCCGGCGCGCTCGACGAGCCGCGTCTGCTCGCCGAGGACCTGGGCGCGTACGTCGCGGCCCTGCGCCGGATCGACCCGGCAGAGGGCCCGACCGGATACCGGGGAGTGCCGCTGGCGGCCCGGGACCCCTTCCTGCGCGAGGCGCTCGCCCAGCTCTCGGGGCGGATCGACACCGCAGCCGCGACGGAGGCGTGGGAGGAGGCCCTGCGCGCCCCCGAGTACGCCGGGCCGCCGGTCTGGGCGCACGGCGATCTGATGGCCGGGAACCTCCTGGTCACGGCCGGACGGCTGAGCGCCGTGATCGACTTCGGCACGGTGGGGGTGGGGGACCCCGCCGTCGACCTCATCAGCGCCTGGTGTGTACTGCCGGCCGATGCGCGCGATACCTTCCGCAAGGCCGTGGGCGCCGACGAGGCCGAGTGGGCACGGGGCCAGGGCTGGGCGCTGTCGATCGCGGTCATCGCCCTGCCGTACTACTGGGACACGAACCCGCCGGTCGCGGAGAACTCCCGCCTTGTGATCCGGGAGATCCTGGCCGAGACGGCGTAGGGGCAGGCATGGTCCCGCCCCTCGCCAGGGGGCGTCTCATTCGCCCGCGTAGGCCTTGTCCAGGGTCGCGATGTCGAACTTGGTCATCGCCATGAACGCCTCGGTCACTCGGGCCACCTTCGCCGAGTCCGGGTCGGTGATCATGTCCTGGAGCCGGTCGGGGACGACCTGCCAGGACACTCCGTACTTGTCCTTGAGCCAGCCGCACGGTCCGGGCTCGCCGCCGTTCTCGGTGAACCTGGTCCAGTAGTAGTCGATCTCCTCCTGATCAGCGCAGAAGATCATGAAGGAGACCGCCTCGGTGAACTTGAACTGAGGGCCGCCGTTGAGCGCGAGGAACTTGTGGCCGTTGGCCGTGAACTCGACGGTCATGACGGTGCCCGCCCGGTGGGGCGTTCCCTCGGGGTAGCGGGCGACCTCGCCGATGCTGGAGTTCTTGAAGATCGAGACGTAGTGGTGGGCGGCCTCCTCGGCCTGGTCGTCGTACCAGAGACACGTGGTGAAACCGTCGGTGGCCATGGGTACCTCCTGGGCGCGTGGAACGCTGTCACCACTGTCGACCGGCGCTCGCCCCGGAACTCATCGGTCGTCCGGCCGGCAAATTCAGGTGGCCGTTACACCGTTCGGAACTAGCATCCCGGCTCATGACGTCTTCGCCCGCCGAGAGCGGCAGCAGTTTCCATCCGTTCCGCATCGACATCCCACAGAGCGACCTCGACGACCTCCACGACCGTCTCGACCGGACCCGGTGGCCCGACGAGCTGCCCGGGGTGGGATGGGCCTACGGTGTTCCGTCGGGCTATCTGCGCGAGCTGGTGCGGTACTGGCGGCACACGTACGACTGGCGGGCGGCGGAGGCGCGGCTGAACACGTGGCCGCAGTTCACGACCGAGATCGACGGCGCGCGGGTGCACTTCGCGCACATCCGCTCCCCCGAACCCGACGCCACCCCGCTGATCGTCACCCACGGATGGCCGGGGTCGATCGTCGAGTTCCTCGACATCGTCGGGCCGTTGACGGACCCGGCCGCGCACGGCGGCGACCCCGCCGACGCCTTCCACGTCGTGCTGCCGAGCATCCCCGGCTTCGGGTTCTCCGGGCCCACCCGGGAGACCGGCTGGGAGGCGCGCCGGATCGCCGACGCGTGGGCCGAGCTGATGACGCGCCTCGGCTACGACAGGTTCGGCGCCCAGGGCGGTGACTGGGGCGCGGGCATCTCCCGCGAACTGGGCCGCGTCCACCCCGGCCGGGTCACCGGCATCCACCTCAATCTGCTGCCCGGCGGACAGGCCACCACCGAGCCGACCGCCGAGGAGCTGGACGCGCTGAGTCCCGAGGAGCGGGAGCGCACGCTGACCTCCTGGCGCCGGTGGGAGAAGTGGTCCCGCGACGGGACCGGCTACTTCCATGTGCAGTCCACCCGGCCGCAGACCCTGTCGTACGCGCTCACGGACTCGCCGGTGGGCCAACTCGCCTGGATCGTGGAGAAGTTCCGGGAGTGGACGGACTCCGAGGAGCTGCCCGAGGAGGCCGTCGACCGGGACCTGATGCTCACGAACGTGATGCTGTACTGGCTGACGGGCACGGCGGGTTCGTCCGCCCGGGTCTACTACGAGCGGGCCCACGCCCGGGGCGAGCGGATCGCCGCCCCGCACGAGCCCTCCACCGCCCCGACCGCGGTGGCGTCCTTCTTCGGCGACCCGCAGATCCCGCTGCGCCACAAGGCGGAACGGACGGAGAACATCGTCCGCTGGACGGAGTTCGACCGGGGCGGGCACTTCGCCGCGATGGAGGAACCGGGCCTGTTGGTGGACGACGTGCGGGCGTTCTTCCGGCAGCTGCGCGAGAAGGGCTGACGCCCGCTCTGCCCGTAGCGAATCTGCCGCGGGCAGAGAATCCGCACAACGGCGTCGTCCGAGGTCAAGAGTGAAGTCGACGGCACTTCCGCGGAACTTCCGCCACGACGAGGAGAACAGATGACTCCACTCACGACACTCGCCCCACGGGCTGAGGAGGGCGACACCCCTCCGAGCCGGTTCGACGACCAGCTGGCCGCCCAGTTGCTCGCGCAGCGCATCGTGCTGCTGGGCACCCAGGTCGACGAGGTCTCCGCGAACCGGGTCTGCGCCCAGCTGCTGATCCTGTCCGCCGAGGACCCGCGCACCGACATCAGCCTGTACATCAACAGCCCCGGCGGGGCGGTGCACGCGGGCCTCGCCATCTACGACACGATGCGGCTCATCCCGAACGACGTCTCCACCCTGGCCATGGGCTTCGCCGCGAGCATGGGCCAGTTCCTGCTCAGCGTCGGCGCGACCGGCAAGCGCTACGCCCTGCCCAACGCGCGGATCATGATGCACCAGCCGTCGGCCGGCATCGGCGGGACCACCGCCGACATCGAGATCCAGGCGGAGAACCTGGAGCACACCAAGCGGACCATCGAGCGGATCACCGCCGAGCACACCGGCCAGAGCGAGGAGACGATCTCCCGGGACGGCGACCGGGACCGCTGGTTCACGGCCGAGGAGGCCAAGGAGTACGGCATGGTCGACCGGGTCGTGGAGTCCCTCGCGGACGTCCGCCCGACGGCCGGCCGACGCAGGATGGGGCTGCAGTGATGGGTACCTACACGATTCCGAACGTCGTCGAGCGCACCCCGCAGGGCGAACGGTCCTACGACGTGTTCAGCCGGCTGCTGTCCGAGCGGATCATCTTCCTCGGCACGGAGATCGACGACGGTGTCGCCAACGTCGTCATCGCCCAGCTGCTCCATCTGGAGTCCTCGTCCCCGGAGAGCGAGATCGCGATCTACCTCAACTCACCCGGGGGATCGTTCACTTCGCTCATGGCCATCTACGACACGATGTCGTACGTACGGGCGCCGATCTCGACGTTCTGTGTCGGGCAGGCGGCCTCCACGGCGGCCGTGCTGCTGGCGGGCGGGGACCCCGGACGGCGGTTCGTGCTGGAGCACGCCCGCGTGCTGCTCGGCCAGCCGGCGACCGGAGGGCAGCGGGGCATGGTCTCCGACCTGGCACTCCAGGCCCGGGAGATGGTGAGGATCCGCTCCCAGGTGGAGGAGGTGCTGGCGCGGCACACCCACCACGAGGTGGCGACGCTGCGGGCCGACATGGACCGCGACAAGGTGTTCACCGCGCAGGAGGCGGTGGACTACGGGCTGGCCGACGAGGTGCTCAGCCGGCGCCTCGTACAGGTCTGAGGCGCCGGCCGTCAGGCAGACCGAGTCAGGCGACCAGGCACATTCCGTCGTGCGAGGACGGTGACGCCACTGCCCGGCGGCTGCCGCCACCGGTGTACCGCGAGGTGACGCGGGTCAGTTCGCCCTGCGTCCTCGACAGCAGGTCGCCGAGGCTCAGTCCGAGGGCGCGGGCCGCGCCCGCGAGGACCTCCGAGGAGGCCTCCTTGCGGCCGCGCTCGACCTCGGAGAGATACGGCATGGAGATCCGTGCCTGGTCGGCGACGTCCTTCAAGGTGCGCTCCTGCGCGAGGCGTTCACGGCGCAGGACGTCGCCGACCAGGTCGCGCCAGAGCGGCTCCCGCACGGCGGGGGCCGGGGGGCTCGCACCTTGCGGGCGCAGCGGGATGACGCGGACTTCGTTCGGCACGTGGTTGCTCACTGCTCCAGCCTAGGAGCGCCGGCCGCAGGAGGAAGGGCCCGGCGTTCCGCCCTGGGTGGAATCAGCGGAACGCGAAGGCCCGGTTACGGCGTTGGGGCCGAGACGCTCCGGCTCCGGCGCTCGGGCCGCACCCCGCCTCTTGCCCACGGTCGGCCGTATGGGTGAGCATGGGCAGACCGGAATGCCACGCTCCACCGATTTTCCGCCGTACGGCATTCGGGGGCATGTGTTGCGCCTTCCCGGGTACCCGCAACCCGGAAGGACCTAGGCAGATGTAGCCGTGACTTCGTGGGGAGAGGCAATGGAGACCGCCGTGATCCGGTCAAAGGCAGAAGTCGCCGGGGAGAACGCCGAGGCCGGAACGAGTGGCGGAGCACTGCCGGTCGTGGACCCGCGGTCCGTGGCCCCGCGGGACGCCAGGGCGCTGTCCCGCCAGTTCTTCCAGCGCCTGACGGTACTCGAGGAGGGC
Organism: Streptomyces sp. NPDC057099; assembly: GCF_042671245.1. Lineage (NCBI taxonomy): Bacteria > Bacillati > Actinomycetota > Actinomycetes > Kitasatosporales > Streptomycetaceae > Streptomyces > Streptomyces sp. NPDC057099. The sequence goes on along the minus strand of NZ_JBHUTX010000020.1, from coordinate 39,047 downwards.
ACGCACGAGTACCAGTACGCGCGCAACACGCTGATCGAGATGAACATGTCGCTCGTGCGGTTCGCGGCCGGCCGGTTCCGGGGCCGCGGCGACGACATGGAGGACATCGTCCAGACCGGCATGATCGGCCTGATCAAGGCCATCGACCGGTTCGAGCTGTCGCGCGAGGTCGAGTTCACCTCCTTCGCGCTGCCGTACATCGTCGGTGAGATCAAGCGGTTCTTCCGGGACACGACGTGGGCGGTGCATGTGCCGCGGCGGCTGCAGGAGCTGCGCGTGGAGCTGGCCAAGGCCCGTGAGGAACTCGCGAGCCGGCTGGACCGCGAGCCGACCGTCGCCGAGCTGGCCACGCTGATGAACATCTCCGAGAACGAGGTCGTCGAGGGGCAGATCGCCGCGAACGGGTACAACTCGTCGTCGCTGGACGCCGCGCTCACCGGCGACGGTCCGGAGGGCGGCGAGGCGGTCCTGGCCGACTTCATCGGCGTCGAGGAGAACGGGCTGCGGCTCGTCGAGGACTTCCACTCGCTCGCCCCGCTCATGGCGGAGCTCAGCGAGCGCGACCGGCAGATCATCCACATGCGGTTCGTGGAGGAGGCCACCCAGGCGGAGATCGGCGAGGAGCTGGGCTGCTCGCAGATGCACGTCTCGCGCCTGATCAAGCGGATCATCACCCGGCTGCGCGAGGGCATGCTGGGCGAACTCGGCTGCGCCTGACGCAGACGGCGGGCCGGCCGGACCTACGGCGACCAGCGGGTGCTGTCCCCCATGCGGGAGTGGGGCGGCACCCGCGACTGTGTCCGGATATATGGGGCGCGCGAGCGCCCTCGATTGAACACCCACACCAGGAGGGAAACCTCCGCCGGACGGCTCAGCTACCGGTCGCACCCGCGAGCGGCAGCACGGCGCGCACCCGCTTGCCCACCGGCACCCGCTCCACGCTGACCTGCTCCGCGAGCGCGTGGACGATCTCCAGGCCGTGCCGGCCGACGCGCTCCGGGTTGCGCGGGAAGATGCGGGGCATGGCGGAGCTGCTGTCGTAGACCGAGACTGTCACGACGGTGTCCGTGCCCACCAGCTCCAGGATGTACGGCCCGTTGCTGTGCCGGTCGGCGTTGGTGACCAGCTCACTGACCACGAGTTGCACCGCGCCGTCGGCCCGGTCGTCGATGCTCGCGCACCACTCGGTCCTGAGCTGGTCGAGGAAGAGCGCGGCGAAGGACCGCGCCTCGGCGATGCATCCCTGCTCGCCTGTGTAGTGTGCCGCCCGCCTCAGCGGTTCCACGGGCACGTCGAAACCAGTCGGTATCACTGCCCCGTCCAGGTGGTCGATCATTCGTTTCTTTCTGGGAAGAAGCCGGACTGGCCGGACGCTCTGCACCAGTGCTCGTACCCCGAGCCGGGCTTCGCAGTCCTGACACGTTTTCGCTCGTCCCCTGCCGTGGGCATTGTCCCCCGTGCGCGGGGCACTCGGAGGGAAAAAGGACCGGCCGAGGGCGGCCGGGCCGGATCGCCGGAGGTGTGCGGTGGCCTGGTGGGCATGGCTGGTCGTGGTGGTCGCGGCGCTGACCGGCGTCGCTGTGATGACGCTCGCCGTGCAGGCCGGCCGGCGGTCGGGCACGGTCATCGCGGTCCGACGCCGGCCCGGCGGGAAGGGCGTGCGATGAACCAGCTGATGGCGGCACGGAGCCTGACCACTCTGCCGGTGGTCACCCTGGGCGGCGACGCCGTCGCGCAGATCAAGGACACCGTCTTCGACGCCGCGGCCGGTCGTATCACCGGGTTCACGCTCAGCGGCCGGGGTCTGCTGTCGGGTCCGCTGAAGCAGAGCCTGCCCTGGCCGGCGGTGCACGCGCTGGGCCCGCACGCGGTCATGATCGTCGATGCCGGCGCCCTGGCGGACACGCCCGTCGTGGTGGCACGCCGTGAGGCACAGCAGGGCCGGGTACTGCACGCCAAGGTGCTGACGGACGAGGGCGCCGAGGTCGGCACGGTGCTCGACGTGGTCGTCGAGGGCGGTACCAGCGGCCGGGTCGTGGGATTCCGGATCGCCGCGGTCAAGGCGTTGGTGAAGGGCTCCCGGCGACGCCGGCACCGCGTGTACGTACCGCGCGGCGAGACACTCGCGGTCTCCGGCCGCGCCCTGGTCATCCCGGCGGACGCCACCCGCTACGTCGCCGACGACCTGCCGGCCTTCGTCGCCCGGGTGGGCGCCTTCCGGCAGGGGCACGAGGGGACGCCGACATGATGCTGTTCTCGCAGGCGCGGGGCCTGCCGGTGCTGACCCTGACCGAGGCGGACGAGCTCGGCGTCGTGAAGTCGCTGACGGTCGACGCCGCGGCCGGTGTGGTCACCCATGTCCGGGTGCGGGGCCGGCACTCCCGCAAGGAGACCGTGCTGGCCTGGGGCGCCCTGCACGCCCTCGGCCCGGACGCGGTGCTCGTCCGTTCCGCGACCGCCCCGGCCGAGGTGCCGCCGCACCACGAGCTGCCGGGACTCAGGATCCTCACCGAGACGGGCGACTGGCTCGGCACGGTCCAGGACGTCGCGTTCGAACCGGACACCGGCCGCGTCGAGGCGGTCGTCACCGCCCACGGCGATGTGCCGGCCCATCGGCTGCTCGGGCTCGGGGACTACGCCCTGGTGGTCCGCGCCGGGTGAGTCAGGAAGCCGGGGGCCGGCCCGTCGTGTCACCCCCGGTGTCGTTCCCGGTGTCGCCACCGGTGTCACCCCCGGTGTCGTTCCCGGGCGGGGGCGTCGAGTCGTCCGCGGGCGGCGAATCGCCTGTCGACGGTTCCGAGGACGTCTCCGTGGCCGCCGGTTCACTCGTGGTCGGCTGGGACGAGGGCGAGTCGGTCGGCGTGGTGACGGTCGCCGACGTGGTGGGCTCGTCCGGTGGAGCGGTCTTGCGGTCGTTCTCGCCCGTGTCGCCCTTGTCGCGCTTGAACCACTCGCCGTCGGGCTCGCACATGACGAAGACGTCGATCGGCTCCTGAGCGGGCCTGACCTCGACGACGTCCGACGCCTTGTACCCCGCCCACTTGTCTCCGGTCGTCTTCTTCTGCTGGGGGGCCGGCGGGCTCAGCGGGTTGCCGCACGCGCAGCGCACCCGGGGCACGCCGCGGTCGTCGACGAGCACGGCCGTGCCGGCCTGGAGGACGGCCTGGTACTGCGTGGCGCGGCCGTTCTTGTAGCCGTGATTGGTGACCCAGGTGTCCATGCGCAGCTGCACGGGGGTGAGCGAGCGCAGGTAGGCGGGGACCTCGGACGGGTCGATGCGCTGGACCGAGGCGAACGCGCGCTGCTTGTCCGGAGCCTGCTTGAGGTACGTGATCTGCTTCTCCACGTCGCAGCTGGCGACGTTGCGGGTGCCGCCGTACAGGCCGGGTGCTCCGCCTCGCACGGCCCGGACGGCGTTCTGCGACGCCGATCCGGCGGGCGTCGGCGTGACCGACGGGGCGGAACTCTCCTTGGCCGTCGAGTCGGTGAACGGGTCCGGGCCGGTGTCGGCCGCGGGCTGCAGCAGCACATCGCCGTCCGAGGTGCCGGTACCGCCGTCGGACCCGCCGCTTCCACCGTCGGGGCGGGTGAACACCACGACCAGGACCACGGCGGCCACGATCGCGCCCGCGATCAGCGCGACACGGGGTACGGAGCCCCACCACGGGCGGCGGGGCTCCGGCGGCTCACCACCCCCGCTCGGAGGTTCGGAGGGCGGGCCGCCGCCTCCCGAGGGCGGCTGGGAGGGGCCCGACAGCGGGCCCGAGGGAGGTCCTGTGGGGCGACCGGACGACGGCGGTTCGACGCTCACGAGCTCTTCTCCCGACGTGGGTTCTGTACGGCCTGCGCACACCCGAGGCGATCAGTCCTGATATGTACCGCTTCTGCCACTACGAGTTCATTGTGTGCCCCGGTCCCGTCCGGCCCGCAAGCCGACGCGGACGGACCTCCCGACGGGCGCCCGGCGCGGGCGCTGCTTAGCGTGGCAGCGTGAGTTCGCGCACCTCCTCCGGCCAGGCACCTACCTCCGGCGCGCGGGCCGTCGCCCGTCACGGCTGGGTGCACGCCCTCGGCACGGTGCTCGGCGGGCTGCTCGCCATGATGGTGGTGGCCACGCTCGGCCTGTGGGCCGCCGGGGCCGCGGACCTTCCGGACGGCGCGTTCGCCCCGGTCGTCATGGCGACCGTGGTCACCGCCGTCGGGGGCACGGTGAAGCTCTCCGGAAACGCCGGCGACTTCGCCGACACCCAGGCGGGACTGACCGTGATCCCGCTGTCCGTCACGCTCACCGGGGCGCTGGTGATCGCCTGGGGTTTCCTGCGGCCGCTGCGCCATCGCGCGGTCGCCGGCGCCAGGGAGCTGGCCGGCTGGGCCGCCAGGATCGCGGCCCTGTGGCTGCTCGCGCTGATCGGGCTGACGCTCGCCGCCCGCCACACGTTCGAGATCTCCCTCGGCGACGAGGAGCTGGGGGAACTCGGCGACCTGTTCGGCGCCTCGCCGAAGATCGGTTTCACCACCGACGTTCCGCTGTCCGTGTTCGTCGGGCTGGTGTGGCTGGCCGGTGTGCTGGTGCTGGCCCTGCTGGTGTCGCGCGCCGCCCCGTTGCCGGCCGGGCTGCTGCGCTTCCAGGCGTCGGTGCGGCCGGCCGCGTACGCGATGGTCGCGCTGCTGCTCGCGTATGTCGTCATCGGCGTGGTCATCGCGCTGGTCGTCGCGGCGACGCGGGGCCACGCGACGGAGACGTTCGCCGTGATCCTGCTCGGCATGCCCAACCTGGTGTGGCTGGCGCTGACGATCGGCCTCGGCGCGACCTGGACCGGCCGGGTGGAGGGGCCGTTCGGGCTGCCCATGCCGCAGGTGCTCGACGAGGTGCTGCGCACTCCGGACATCTCGGAGCTGAATCTGCGGACGCTCTCGGAGCACGACGGCCGGGTGTGGTGGCTGCTGGTCATCGACGTGGTGCTGCTGCTGGCCGCGGCGTTCGTGATGGCGGCCCGGTCACCTGCCCGGGTCCGGGCCTGGCAGCATGCCGTGCACATGGCGGTCGCACTCATGCTCACGGTGTTCATGATCTGCCTCGTCGGACGCATCTCCGCGCACTACGGCCTGTCCGTGCTCGGCATCGGCGACCTGGGCGGGGGCCTCGGGGGCGAACTCTTCCTCAGACCGCAGCTGTGGGGTGCCGTCGGCCTGGCCGTCCCCTGGGGGCTGGTGACCGGATTCGCCGGGGCGCTGCTGGCGCGGCACGTACGGCGCCGGGGTGAGGTCCGCTCCGACAGCGAGAGTTGACGCCGGGCTCTACATCCGCTGCGTGAAGACCGGTTCGGCCCAGCGCGGCGGCGGCTTCGGCCGCTCCTCCCCCGGCTCTCGGCCCGCCCGGACGGGGGTGTGGCCTACGACGGGCCCGCCGCCGGTCGTCGCGGCGCGCAGGGCGGCGACGAAGGCGAGGCAGGACGGGTACCGGTCGTCGGGGCTCTTGGCGAGGGCCTTGGCGAGGACGGGGTCGACCTTCGGGGCGAGGTCGGGCCGGGCCTCGGTGAGCGGCGGCGCCTCGTCGTACTGGTGGGCCCAGAGCAGGGCCATGTCGTCGTCCCGGCGGAAGGGCGGATGGCCGGCGAGGATCTCGTAGACGACACAGCCGAAGCCGTACACGTCGCAGCGGGCGTCGACCGGGCGGCCCGAGATCTGCTCGGGGGCGACGTAGTCGAGCGTGCCGACGAACTGGCCGACCGTGGTGAAGCCGGTCAGTGACAGCGACTTCTTCGTCAGGCCGAAGTCGGTGAGGTAGGCGTGCTCGGGGTGGTCGCTGTCGGTGCCACGGGCCACCAGGATGTTGCCGGGTTTCACGTCCCGGTGCACCAGGCCGTGGTCGTGGGCCGCGTCGAGCGCGGAGGCGACCTGGGCGGCGATACGCAGGGTGGTGGCGGGCGACAGCGGGCCCTCCCGGTCGAGCAGATGCCGCAGGTCGCTGCCGACGACGTACCGCATGGCGATGTACAGCACGCCGTCCGTCTCGCCGGCCTCGAAGACCGGCACGATGTGCGGGTGGTCGATCGCGGCGGCGGCCCGGGACTCATGGGTGAAGCGACGCCGGAAGGTGTCGTTGCGGGCGAGTTCCGGGGCGAGCAGCTTCAGGGCGACGGTGCGTTCCAGACGCAGGTCGCGGGCCCGGTACACGACGGCCATGCCGCCGCGCCCGATCTCCTTCTCGATCCGGTACCCGGCGATCTGCTGCCCGAGCAGCTCGGAGGGCCGCCCGGAGAACAGGCTCGTCTCGCGGGTCAACGGGTGTCACCCTCGGGCGACACGACCCGGGTGGGCTCGGACCCCACGATGCGCGTGGGCGGCGCCTCGGCGGGGCTGTCGGGCTCCTCGGCCTCTTCTTCCGCCTCTTCGGGAGCCACCACACGGGTGGGCGGGGCGGCCGTGGGACGGGCGCCCCCCTCGGCCTCCTCGGGTGCCACGAGCCGGGTGGGCTCGGGGACATCGGCGGACACGACGCGGGTCGGCTCAGGCGCCTCGGGCTGCGCGGCACGCGCGGGTTCAGGCCCCTCGGGCGACACGACCCGCGTCGGCTCGGGCGCCTCAGGCTGCCCGGCACGCGCTGATTCAGGCCCCTCGGGCGACACGACCCGCGTCGGCTCGGGCGCCTCAGGCTGCCCGGCACGCGCTGATTCAGGCCCCTCGGGCGACACCACCCGCGTCGGCTCAGGCGCCTCAGGCGCCCCCGCGCTCGCCGGCTCAGGTCCCTCGGGCGACACCACCCGCGTCGGCGCAGGAGGAACGACCGGCGTGGGCGGTTCCTCGACCCGGGGCGGTTCCTCTGCCGCCTCCGGGGGCACCACCCGCGTGGGGGTGGGCGCCGGTGCCGGGGGCTCGGACGGTCGGGGCTCCGGCTGGGAACTCGGTGTCTCGTCCGTCGCGTACGTGGTCGCCCGGATGCCCTCCGCGTACACCCAGTGCCCGTGCGCGGCGTCGTAGAGCCACACCGACTCGCCGTCGACGACGACGCCGATCCGCAGCCCGTGGGTGCGGGAGTGGAAGGCCTCCCGGTCGAGGCCGCCCGCGAGGTCCTCGACAGCGGACCGGTAGCGTGCCAGGGCCTCCTGCGTGCGGGTCAGCAGCGGACGCGAGTCGGCGGTCAGGGTGAGCGGCCCGTCCGCGGCGGGCGGATCCTGCGGTACGGCGACCAGGTGGCGGCCGTCGACCCAGGCCGACCAGCCGTTGAAGCACAGCACATGCCCCCAGTCGCCCTGTTGCTCGACGAGCTGCACCGGCAGCAGGGGGTCGAGGTCCACGGTGGGCCGGGCCGGGTCGGGGGCCTCCCAGGCGGGCATCCCGTGCTGCGGGACGACGTGCGTGGGCCGGAAACCGGGAGTCGTCATGGGGGCTCCCTACTTCCGCATCACGGCCGGTTCGTGCCGGCGCAGCAGCCGGGACACGAGGAAGCCGAAGAGCGCCGACAGCACGACCAGCATCCCGACGTCGAGCAGCCAGATGCCCGCCGAGTGCTCGAAGAGCGGATCCTTGGTCAGATCGTCGGGCACGATCCGGGCCAGCCCGACGGTGCCGGCCATCGCGGCCAGCGCCCAGCGCGCGGGCACCAGCCAGCCCAGCTGCTCCAGCCCGGGCACGCCGTCCAGCTTCAGCAGGGCACCGCAGAAGACGACCTGGACGATGGCGACGAGCACCAGCAGCGGCATCGTCACCTCTTCCTTGCGTACCAGCGCCGAGATGAGCAGGCCGAGCATCATCGCCGTGAACGCCAGCAGCGCGACGGCGACCGCGATCTCCACCAGGGGCGGCATCAGCACGCCTTCGTCGCCGGGCGCGCCCAGGTCCACGCCGAGCAGGGCGACGAGTGTCAGCACCACCGCCTGCAGCACGGTGATGGCACCCAGCACGACGACCTTGGACATCAGGTACGCCGATCTGGACAGGCCCACCGCCCGTTCCCGCTGGTAGATCACGCGTTCCTTGACGAGCTCGCGCACGGCGTTGGCGGCGCCGGTGAGCACCGCGCCGACGCAGAGGATGAGCAGCGTGTTCATCGCCGTGTCGACGGTCAGCTTGCCGCCCGACAGGGCCCGCGCCATCACGCCCATCACGAACGGCAGGGCGATCATGATGATCAGGAACGTGCGGTCGGCGCTGAGCGCGGAGGCGTAGCGGCGCACCAGCGTGTTGAGCTGGGCGGCCCGGCTGCGCGGCCGGGGCGGTGCGGCGATGACGACGGGCTCGGACCGGGGCTGCCGGGGCTGGGCGGTGGCGTCGGCGATGTAGCGGTCCCGGAAGGGCGAGGCGCGGTAGTCACCGGCCCAGTCCCGGTCCTGGTCCCGCTCGAAGGCCTCGAAGGCCTCGGGCCACTGCTCGAAGCCGAAGTACGCCAGGGCGTCCTCGGGCGGCCCGTAGTAGGCGGTCTTCCCGCCGGGCGCGAGCACGAGGAGCCGGTCGCACACGTCCAGGCTGAGCACACTGTGGGTGACGACGATGACGGTCCGGCCGTCGTCGGCGAGGCCGCGCAGCATGTGCATCACCGAGCGGTCCATACCGGGGTCGAGGCCGGAGGTCGGCTCGTCGAGGAACAGCAGCGACGGCTTGGTCAGCAGCTCCAAGGCCACGCTGACCCGCTTGCGCTGGCCTCCCGACAGGCTGTGCACGGGCTGATCGACGCGCTGTTCCAGGCCCAGTTCGCGGATCACCTCGTCGACCCGGGCGCGCCGTTCGGCCTTGGCGGTGTCCTGCGGGAAGCGCAGCTCGGCGGCGTAGGAGAGGGCTTTCCGGACGGTCAGCTGGGCGTGCAGGATGTCGTCCTGCGGGACGAGGCCGATGCGCTGGCGCAGCTCGGCGTAGTCGCGGTAGAGGTCGCGGCCGTCGTAGAGGACGGTGCCGTGGTCGGCGGGCCGCTGGCCGGTGAGGGCGTTGAGGAGCGTGGACTTCCCGGCGCCGCTCGGGCCGACGACGGCGAGCAGGCACTTCTCCCCCACCGGGAACGACACATGGTCGAGCAGCGTCTTGCGGCCCCGGTCGACGGTGACCGCGAGGTCCTGTACGTCGAGGGAGATCTCGCCGGTGTCGACGTACTCCTGGAGTTCGTCGCCGACGAGGCAGAACACCGAGTGACCGATGCCGACGATGTCGCCCTGGCCGACGGGGGCGCTGGTGACGGGGCTGCCGTTGAGGTAGGTGCCGTTGTGGCTGCCCAGGTCGGTGATCTCGTACGTGCCGTCGGGCAGGGCCCGCAGCTCGGCGTGCCGGCGGGAGACCACCAGGTCGTCGATGACCAGGTCGTTGTCGGTGGCGCGGCCGATCCGGACGGTACGGGCGGGCAGCGGCCGTACGGTCGTGGGCTGCCGGTAGGTGCCGGTGGCCGCCGGCACGGATACGGCGGAGGGGCGTTCCGGAGCCGGTGCGGGGCGGCCCAGCAGGACCACGCGCGGCCCGTCGGCCGGGTTGCCGAAGCGGATGACGGTGCCGGGGCCGACGTCCCACTCGTGGATGCGGCGGCCCTCGGCATAGGTGCCGTTGGTGCTGTCCTCGTCCTCGATGGTCCAGTGGCCGTCGGTGGGCCGCAGCACGGCGTGGTGCCAGGAGACCCGGTCGTCGTCGATGACGATGTCGCTCAACGGGTCGCGTCCTACGCGGTAGTCGCGACCCGGAATCATCACGGTGGAGTCCGTCTCGGTCTCCAGGACGAGTTCTGGTGCTACCGAAGACTGCGCCATGACCAAGATTCTACCGATTTGCCTGCTATATGCCTCTGCGAGCAGGTCAGGCCACGGGGATTCCCAGGCCGGGGGCCGTCCGCTGCATCCGCAGGGCGTCCACGGACTCGGCGAGCAGTTCGTACTCGGTGGTGTCGTCACTGGTGGCGATGCGCACCAGCCGTCCGGCCGCCAACTCCTCGGCGACCCTCTCCTGGTGGCCGGGGTCGGCACACCAGGCGCGCAACTGTGTGGGCACGTCGGGCACGGTGTCGGCGACCGGCACGAGCGCGCCCGGCGGTAAGTGCTCGGCGTCGGGCTGGGGGTCGAGGCGCTGGGCGATCCAGGAGGCGCGGTCGCGCAGCCACCACAGGGCGAGGGCGAGGGTGGGCGCCCGATAGGTCCCCAGGGGCACTCCGATGCGGCGGCCGTCGCAGACTCCGTACGCAGTGACGTGACACAGGAACTCGTCGTGCACGTGACCTCCCCCGTTGCCCTGCCCGCCCGCCGGACTCGACTCTCCGCGGCTCGCGTGCTGTGCGTGAGGGCGCCGTCGCTCGATGTGAAAACGCTCTCGCAGGTCAGTATGTTCACTACTGAAACACTGTCACCACGACTTTCCGGCCACTCTCCTGGCATATTCACACCCCGAGTTGGCCGAAACCCGGCGAGCGCTGGAGGACGTCATGGCCACACCCGGAGATCTGGACGCGGAGTTCACCGCGGTCCTGCGCAAAAGCCCCGCCGAGGGCGGCTGGACCTATCTGGTCTGGCCCCGGTCCGTCGAGTTCTTCGGCACCCGCGGCCTGGTCAAGGTCCGCGGGACGATCGACGGGCACCCGTTCCGCAGCTCGTTCATGGCGCTGGGCGACGGCACGCACAAGCTGCCCGTGAAGGCCGACATCCGCAAGGCCATCGGCAAGGAGGAGGGCGACACGGTGACCGTGCGCCTGGAGGAGCGGATCAGCTCCTAGACGGCTCGGGCCGGGAGCGGCCACCCGCCCCCGGCCGAGGAGAGCGCTACTGCTTGACGATCGCGTCGATCCGGGCCAGCTCGTCCGCGTCGAAGTCCAGGTTGCGGATGGCGCCGACGCTGTCCTCGAGCTGCCGCGCGCTGCTCGCGCCGACCAGCGCGGAGGTGACCCGGCCGCCGCGCAGCACCCAGGCCAGCGCCAGCTGGGCCAGGGTCTGGCCGCGCGACTCGGCGATGTCGTTCAGGTCGCGGAGCCGGCCCACCAGCTCCTCGGTGAGCGCGTCCGAGTTCAGGAAGGGGCTGTCGCTCGCGGCCCGGGAGCCCTCCGGGATGCCGTCGAGGTAGCGGGCGGAGAGCACGCCCTGCTCCAGCGGCGAGAAGACGATGGAGCCGACCTGGAGCTCGTCGAGGGCGTCGAGCAGGCCCTCGTCCTCGGGGCGGCGGTCCAGCATCGAGTAGCGCGGCTGGTGGATGAGGAGCGGGGTGCCCAGCTCGCCCAGGATGCGGGCGGCCTCGCGGGTCTGCTCCGCGGAATAGTTGGAGACACCGACGTACAGCGCCTTGCCCTGCTGCACCGCCGAGTGCAGGGCGCCCATCGTCTCCTCGAGCGGGGTGTCCGGGTCGGGGCGGTGCGAGTAGAAGATGTCGACGTAGTCCAGGCCCATCCGCTTCAGGCTCTGGTCCAGCGAGGACAGCACGTACTTGCGCGAGCCCCACTCGCCGTACGGGCCGGGCCACATCAGGTAGCCGGCCTTGGTGGAGATGACCAGCTCGTCGCGGTACGCCGCGAAGTCCGACTTCAGGAACTCACCGAGCGCGGACTCGGCGGCGCCGGGCGGCGGTCCGTAGTTGTTGGCGAGGTCGAAGTGGGTGACGCCGAGGTCGAAGGCGCGGCGCAGGATGGCGCGCTGGGTCTCGACGGGCCGGTCCGGGCCGAAGTTGTGCCACAGGCCGAGCGAGAGCGCGGGGAGCTTCAGGCCGCTGCGTCCGGTGCGCCGGTAGGGCATGTCCGCGTAGCGGTCGGGGTGTGCGGTGTACAACGCGACTCCAGAGGGGTTGGCACGGTCGGGAAGAAACCGGTGTCCACTCTGGCGTGACCTGCTCCCATGCGTCCAACAGAAGAATCCGATGGAATTCAGCGACTACGCTTCTCAGTCATGGAACTGCGCCACTTGCAGCACTTCGTCGCGGTCGCCGAGGACCAGCACTTCACCCGGGCGGCGGAACGCCTCCTGGTCTCCCAGTCGGGCCTGTCGGCCTCGATCAGGGCGCTGGAGCGGGAGCTGCAGACACCGCTGTTCGTGCGGACGACCCGCCGGGTGACGCTGACCCCGGCCGGGCGGGCGCTGCTCGGTGAGGCGGAGCGGATCCTGGCGCAGGTGCGGACGGCCCACGAGGCGGTGGCGGCGGTACAGGGCGTGCTGCGCGGCATGCTGACGCTCGGCAGCGAGCAGTGCATCGCCGGGGTGCATGTGGCGGGGCTGCTCGCCGCTTTCCGGCACCGTCACCCGGACGTGGAGATCTGCCTGCGGCAGGCCGGGTCGGGGGCCCTCGCCGAGGACGTCGCGGCGGGCCGGCTCGACCTGGCGTTCGCCGTGCGCACCCAGGAGGACAGCGACCAGCTGCGGTCGGTATCGCTGACCAGCGAGCCGATGACGCTGCTGTGCCACGCCAGCCACCGGCTCGCCGCCGCCGGCGCCGCCGTCACCCCGGAGGAGCTGGGCGGGGAGGTGTTCGTCGACTTCCACCCGGACTGGGGGCCGCGCCGCACCACCGACTCGGTGTTCGCCGCGGCGGGGGTACGGCGGAGTGTGGCCCTGGAGGTGAACGACGTGCACACCTTGCTCGACCTGGTCGACGAGAACCTCGGCGTCGCCGTGGTGCCGCGGCACTTCGCGCACAAACGCGCCTCCCTGACCGCGCTGCCCGTGAAGGGCACCGGCGAGGCGGTGTACGAGACGGTGGCGCTGCTCCCGCCCCGGCAGGCCATGAGCCCGGCGGCCCGCGCGTTGATGGGACTGCTGGAGAGCGCGTGAGTGGGGGCGCGTGCCGCGCGGCGGTGCGCGATGGTGGAGCCATGCATGCGAAGGACATCCTCATCGACGGCTACGACCGCATCCGGGAAGAAGTCCACGCCACCGTCGAGGGCCTCGGGCCCGACCAACTGGCCGCCCGCCCCTCCCCCGGCGCCAACTCCGTCGCCTGGCTGGTCTGGCACCTCACCCGCGTCCAGGACGACCACATCGCCGACGCCTTCGGCCTCGATCAGGTGTGGCTGTCCCAGGACTGGGAGAAACGCTTCGGCCTTGGCCTGTCCCGCCACGACACGGGCTACGGCCACAGCCCCGCCAAGGTCGCCAGGGTCCGGGTCGACTCGGGCGAGCTGCTGACCGGCTACTACGACGCCGTGCACGACCAGAGCCTGACCGCCCTGCGCGGCCTGGCCGCCAAGGATCTGGAGCGGGTCGTCGACGACCGCTGGGACCCGCCGGTCACCCTGGGGGTCCGGCTGGTCAGCGTCCTGTCCGACGATCTCCAGCACATCGGACAGGCCGCCTACCTGCGGGGGCTCCTTCAGAGCGCGGCTTCGTAGCCGGGCAGCACGACGTCCCGGATGAGCGCGCTCCGCTCGTCGAAGGGGAGGAACGCGCTCTTCAGGGCGTTCACCGTGACCGTGCGCAGGTCCTCGACGCTCCAGCCCGCCTGCTCCACCAGCAGGGACATCTCGCGGGTCATCGTCGTGCCCGACACCAGCCGGTTGTCGGTGTTGAGGGTGACGCGGAAGCCGAGGTCCTTCAGGGCGGTGATCGGGTGCTCGGCGATGGAGGTCGCGGCGCCGGTCTGGAGGTTGGAGGTCGGGCACATCTCCAGGGCGATGCGCCGGTCGCGCACCCAGGCGGCGAGACGGCCGAGCTTGCCCGCGGCGAGGTCGGGGATGTCGTCGGTGATGCGCACGCCGTGCCCGATGCGCTGGGCGCCGCACACCTGGAGGGCCTGGTGGATGCTGGGCAGGCCGTGCGCCTCCCCGGCGTGGATGGTGAACGGCACGTTCTCGCGGCGCAGGTGCTCGAAGGCCGCGAGGTGGTCGGCGGGCGGGAACCCGTCCTCGGCACCGGCGATGTCGAAGCCCACGACACCGGCGTCCCGGAACGCCACGGCCAGGTCGGCGGCCTCGCGCACCCGGTCGAACATCCGCATCCCGCACAGCAGGGTGCCGACACGGACCGGGGTGCCCGCGGCCGCGGCCTTCGCCATACCGGCGGCGAGGCCCTCCTGCACCGTCTCGACGACCTCGGCGAGGGCCAGCCCGCCGTTGGTGTTCAGCTCGGGGGCGTAGCGCACCTCGCCGTAGACGACGCCGTCGGCGGCCAGGTCGAGGACGTACTCCTCGGCGGTGCGCAGCAGGCCCTCGCGGGTCTGCATCACGGCCAGGGTGTGCTCGAACGTGGCGATGTAGCGCACCAGGTCGCCGGAGTTGGCGGCCTCGTAGTACCAGGCGGCGAGCTCGTCGGGGTCGGAGGTGGGCAGGGTGTGGCCGACCGCGTCCGCGAGCTCCACCACGGTGGCGGGGCGCAGGCCGCCGTCGAGGTGGTCGTGCAGCACGGCCTTCGGAAGCCGGCGGATCAGTTCGGCGTCTACGCGCGTAGCAGTCATGGCGGGTCTTTCCTTGAGCGGGCGGTTCGAAGCGAGCGGGAGGTCAGCCGGCGGGCTGGAGGAGATCCCAGCGGTTGCCGTACAGGTCCTGGAAGACGGCGACGGTGCCGTACGGCTCGTGCCTCGGCTCCTCCAGGAAGGTGACGCCCGCGGCGGTCATCCGGGCGTGGTCACGGGCGAAGTCGTCGGTGTGCAGGAAGAACCCGACCCGCCCTCCGGCCTGGTCCCCGACCCGGGCGGCCTGGGCCTCCCCCTTGGCGCGGGCGAGCAGCAGGCCGCTGCCGACTCCCGGGGCACCGGGCTCGACGACGACCCAGCGGGATCCGTCGGGCCGGGGCGCGTCCTCGGCGAGCCGGAATCCGAGGGCCTCGGTGTAGAAGCGGATCGCCTCGTCGTAGTCGTCGACGACGAGGGTGACCAGGGCGATACGTCTCATCGGGACCTCTCGGAGCGTGCGGTTGACGGGAGAGGTTATACGTAAAACGCACAGGATGCCAACCACATCGCTCGTTACTGTAACTACTAGTATGTACACTCGCGATCCACGATCCCCGGGAGGCCCCATGCCCTTGGTCCGCATCGACACGCTCCGCGCCGGCCCCGAGCGCCTCGCCGCGATCGGCCGTGCTGTCCACGACGCCCTGCGGGAGACGCTCGGCATTCCGCCCGACGACCGGTTCCAGATCCTGAGGGACCACGACGGCACGAGCGGCACGCTGCGGTACGACGACTACCTCGGCGTGCACCGCGACGACGGAATCGTCTACGTCGCGATCACCCTCCGCTCCGGTCGCACGCCCGCGCGGAAGCAGGCGTTGTACCGGAGAATCGCCGAACTCGCCCAGGCGTACGCGGGCACCGAGCCGAGGAACGTGTTCGTGGTCCTGACCGAGAACGAGTCGGCCGACTGGTCACTGGGCGAAGGGCTGGCGCAGTACGTCGATTCCGCGAGGACCTAGGCCCTCGGCCTACGCCCGCAGCCCGAGGCGGGACCCCTGGACCGGCCGCTAGCGTCCCGTCCATGAAGATCACCGAGCCACCTCGCACCCCCGAGCAGCGCAAGGCGGACCTGCTGGTCCGGCTGGAGCGGGAAATCGACATCTGGGTCGCCACGGCCGACGCCGAGGGGGTGCCGTGTCTGGTTCCGCTGTGGTTCGTGTGGCACGACGAGGCCGTGTGGCTGTGCACCCGGCTGGCCAACCCCACCGGCCGCAATCTGCGGGACGGCCGACGGGCCCGGCTGGCCTTCGGGGACACCCGGGACGTCGTGCTCGTCGACGGCGACGTGGAGACATTCACGTCCGCCGAGGTGCCGCCCGCCGCGGCCGAGGCGTTCCGCGCGAAGACCGGCTGGGACCCGCGCGAGGACCACGCGTCGTACGCCTTCTTCCGGGTGCGGCCGCGAGCGGTGCAGGCGTGGTGCGAGGTGCACGAGTTGCCCCGCAGGCATCTCATGCGGGACGGGAGCTGGGCGGTCTAGCCGGTCGCCCCGGCGCTGCGCCGCGGTGCGCCCAGCCGGTCCAGTTCCTCGTCGGTGAGGCGGATCGCACCCGCCGCCACGTTCTCGGCGAGGTGGTCGGGGTTGCCGGTGCCGGGGATGGCGAGGACGTGCGGGCCCTGGTGCAGCGTCCAGGCGAGGCGGATCTGCGCGGGGCTCGCACCATGGGCGCGGGCCACGGCTCGCACCTCCTCGTCGTGCCCGATGGTGGCACCGTGCTCCCCGCTCTCGCCGGCGACGGCGTAGAACGGCACGAAGGCGATGCCCTGTTCGCCGCAGATCCGCAGCAGTTCGTCGGTCGCGGGGTCGGGACGGTCGAGGGCGTACCGGTTCTGCACGCAGACCACGGGCCCGATGGCCCGCGCCTCGGCGAGGTGGCGGGGCTCGATGCTGGAGACCCCCAGGTGCCGGATCAGGCCCGCGTCCCGGAGTTCCGCGAGGACCCCGAAGTGCTCGGCGATCGAGTCCCACTTCGGCATCCGGCGCAGGTTGACGACGTCGAGGTGATCGCGGCCGAGCTGGCGCAGATTCTCCTCGACGTGGCCGCGCAGATCCTCGGGGCGTGCCGAGGTGCCCCACTCCCCGTCGTAGGTCCGGTACGGGCCCACCTTGGTGACGATGACCAGGTCGTCCGGGTAGGGCCCCAGCGCGGTGTTGATGAGCTCGTTCGCGGAACGCAGCGACGAGAAGTAGAAGGCGGCCGTGTCGATGTGATTCACGCCGAGGTCGATCGCCTTGCGCAGGACGGCGATCGACCGGTCGCGGTCGCTCGGTGTGCCGTGGTGGAAGGCGGCGCTGCCCGTCAGCCGCATCGCGCCGTAGCCGAGGCGGTGGACGGGCAGGTCGCCGAGTTTCCAGGTGCCCGCGACGTCCGCGGTGATCGTCTGTGAGCTCATCGGCGGAGTCTCACACACACCGCGCGGGCCGGTGGAACCGTTTTACGGATAGGTGTACGAGTTGAGCGTGGCGACGGCGGTGGCGGGATTGCCCCGGTCGTAGTGGTCCACGGCGAGGAAGTTGGGCTTCTTGCGGGCGGCAGGCTGGCAGAACCGCCGGGCGCGGTCTGCGAGTTTGGTGTTGTCCGTCGTGGCCGTGGCGGTGAGTCCGGCGTCGCGGAAGTGGTTCATGACGAACAGCGGGCGGAAACCGGGTTCGGTGCGGGTCAGCGGGATGTTCGTGCCGGCGTCGTACCAGCGGCTGTAGCAGGACCAGTCGGAGGAGCCGAGGCCCGAGCCCATGGACCAGTAGTTCTCGACGGTCCACTCGCGCTGGTACATGACGCCGAAGCTGTCCCGGGTCAGGCCCGCCGCCTGGTCGGCGGAGCGGCTGTGGTCGGTGAAGATCAGCAGCCGGTCGCCGGCGGCGGCCAGGTCCGCCATCGTCGGCCAGCCGCTCTGCCGTACGCCGGTGCGGTCGGGCCGGTACAGCACGTCCGACAGGCCGTTGACGCGGGCGAGTTCCGCGCGCAGGACGCCCGGGTCGACGTAGTCCTCCAGGAAGACGGTGACGAACTGGTCGGGGTGGGCCTTCAGGAAGTCCACCATGCGCTGGAGGTCGACCCAGAGGGCGACCGGCCTGCTGACGAGGGTGCAGCTGTTGTGGCAGAGGATCGCGCCGTCCGGGGTCTGGTGGATGTCGAGCATGAATCCGCGGACTCCGTCGGCGAGTTGCCGCTCGATACCGCGGGTCTGGTTGGGCACGAGGTTGACGAAGGGCGGGGCGAAGCCGCCGTCGACGCCATTGGCGTACGCGTTGTGCGAGGTGAGGAACGTGACCTGGTCCAGGGTCCGTTGCTCCTGCGGCGGCATGGGGCCGGTGGCGGGGTCGACGGGGGTGAGGTACCAGGCGGCGAGGTCGCCCGCCCCGCCGACAGCGAGCCGGGCGGGGTAGGTGGCGTCGGACGGCTTGGGGGCCACCGTGAGGTGGCGCGCGGCGCCCGGGGCCTTGAGCGTGTAGCGGTCGGTTCCGGCGGGGGCGATCTCCCAGGCGGCGTCGGCGCTCGTACAGGCGACGGTCGCGGCCTGGTCGCCGTTGCGGCCGAGGCAGGTGCCCGGTGTGTCGGTGTTCTCGAGGAGGGAGGAGGACCCGTTCGCCTTCAGCCGCCACTGCTGGCGGTCCTCGTTGCCGCGGGGTCTGTGCTGCTCGACCGCTCCGCCGCTGTCGGCCGCGTTGAGCCCGGTGGTGGCGCTCTGGACGTAGTACGTGCCCGGGGCCGGGACCGCGGCGGCGGTGGAGGTGGCGGTGGCGGGCGGCGGGGCCACGACCGCGGCGGCCAGCGCGGCGGTCGTGGCGAGCAGGGCGTGGGGGGTGCGCAGACGCATGAGGGATGCCCTTCGTCGGACGGATCAGGACCGATCGAGACTGACCAGCTGGAGAGACTGATCAGGTGCATGACATTCCGTATGACACCACGCCCTGAGGTCCGGCGTCAGCAGTAGAGGTTGCCGCCGGGTGACGTCCCGAGGATCTGCGTGAACCGCTGGTAGTTGTTGACGCGGCTCTGCACCTGCGCCGGGTTCTTGCCGTCGCACTCCAGGGAGCCGTTGATGCTGCGGATGGTCTGGCCGAAGCCGGCACCGTTCACCATGGCGTTGTGCGGGGTCATGGTGCCGGGGCCGGTCTGGGTGTTCCAGTACCACAGGGCCGTCTTCCAGGCGACGGCCGAGTCGTTCTGCACCAGCCAGGGGTTGTTCAGCAGGTCGATGCCGAGCGCGTCACCCGCGGCCTTGTAGTTGAAGTTCCAGCTCAGCTGGATCGGGCCGCGCCCGTAGTAGGCGGCCTGACCGGCCGGACAGCCGTAGGGCCGGCTCCAGTCGCAGTAGTGCGGGTAGTTGGCGGTGTTCTGCTCGACCACGTGCACCAGGCCGCCGGTCTCGTGGCTGACGTTGGCGAGGAAGGCGGCGGCCTCCTGCTTCTTCACCGTGTCGCTGCCGGTGTCGGCGAAGCCGGGGTAGGCGCTCAGGGCCGCGGTGAGCCCGCTGTACGTGTAGAAGGAATTCCGGTTCGGGAACATCTGGTTGAACTGCGCCTCGTTGACGACGAAACGCGCGTTGGGCGTGCCCGGACCGCTGTCGCAGGCGTACGGCTCCCAGTACCAGGTG
Source organism: Streptomyces sp. NPDC057099 (assembly GCF_042671245.1). NCBI lineage: Bacteria > Bacillati > Actinomycetota > Actinomycetes > Kitasatosporales > Streptomycetaceae > Streptomyces > Streptomyces sp. NPDC057099. Next base: position 20,117 of record NZ_JBHUTX010000020.1, on the reverse strand, counting down.
CTGATGACCGGGTCGTAGCCCGGGTTGGCGTGCTCGGCGATGTACGCCTTGCCGTCGGTGTAGCGGACGATGTCGCCGGCCGCGTACGACTTGCCCGCCACCCAGTTCGGGTAGCTGGAGCACGCGGCGGCGGAGGCGTTCGAGGCGGGCAGCAGCACCGGGGCGGTGCCCGCGAGGGCGAGGGTGACCAGGACGGCGGACAGACGGCGTCTCGACACGGGATCGACTCCTTTGCGGAGCACGGCCGCACCCGGCAGGGCAGGGCGGAGCAGGGCCTTGGCGCACGTGCCGGCCGGGCCGGTCACGGCGTGGGGGCGGCCGTGGTGGGGGGTGTGGAGGCACACTCAACCGCGTTGGTCTGTACCAGTCAAGGGTGTAGACCAGTCATCCGCGTTCGGGGCTGTCGAGGGCTCGCACGGGGGCCGACTCCGCCAGCGTCGCCGCGAGTCGGTCCAGCAGGGACCGCAGCAGTTCGTCGTCGCCGTCGCCGAGCGTGGGCCGGCCGGCGCGGACCGCTCGGTCGACGCGTTGCCAGAACTCCCGGCCGCGCGGGGTGAGGTGGGCGAGGATGCGGCGGCGGTCGAACGGGTCGACCCGGCGGTGCACCAGGTTCTGGTCGACGAGCTGGTCGACCAGCTTGGTCAGCGTCGGAGGCGGCAGGAAGGCGGCCTCCGCGATCGCCGTCATGTGGTGCCCCTCGCCGTCGGACAGCAGGACCAGCACCCGCCACGCGTCGAGCGAGCAGCCCTCCGCCTCCAGCACGGCCCGCAACCGCCGCGCCGCGAGCCGCTCGGCCCGGGTCAGCAGTTGCACCAGGTCGTCGGACCGACGCGGAGTTGGGGTGGGCATGCCGCTCCTAGGGCCTGTCGTTCGGATCACGCCGCAGACGCGGGGTCTGGCACGCACATCTGCCGCGTTGTCTTCACTCACCGACTCCCCCACGCTCGGCTCCGCTCGCGCGGGAGGGACCCCCATCGCGTCGATTCCCTCCTCCGCCTTGCAGCTGCACGCACCAGACCCGCTCACGGCGATGACAAGCCGCTGCCGATTCCCTGCGACCTGATCCAAACGACAGGCCCTGGCTCAGAGGTGCGTCCATCGTAAGAGACGCACTGGAGTTCGTCTGACGGAGCCGGAATCATGACGCCATGTTCCGGCACGACCTCCCCGCGCCCGAGTGGTTCACGGCCGACGACTCCGTGCTCGGCGTGGCTCTCGTGTTTCCCCTGCAGGGGCCGGCCGGGATCTTCGGGCCGACGTGCGAACTGTGCGCGCGGCTGGCCGCCGAGGAGGTCAACCGGGACGGCGGCGTGCTCGGCAGGGAGCTGCGGCTGGTGCCGGTCGACGGCTCGGGCCCGCCGCACGAGGTCGCCGGCCAGGTCGAGGCGCTGGTCGACCTGGGTGTCGTGCAGGGCGTCACGGGCTGGCACATCTCCTCGGTGCGGCAGGCGCTGGCGCCGAGGATCGCCCACCGCGTCCCGTACGTGTACACGGCGCTGTACGAGGGCGGGGAGGACACGGCGGGCGTGTTCCTGACGAGCGAGACGCCGCGCGATCAGCTGCGGCCCGCGATGGACCTGCTGGCGCAGGAGCGCGGGGTGCGGCGCTGGTTCGTCGTCGGGAACGACTATGTGTGGCCTCGGTGTACGGCACGGGCGGCCCGGGCGTACGCCCGCGCGTCCGGCGGGTGTGTCGCCGGTGAGGCCTATCTCCCCCTCGGCACCGACGACTTCGAGCCAGTGCTGCGCCGCGTCGAGCGCGCGGACGCCGACGGGGTGCTGATGCTGCTCGTCGGCAGCGACGCGGTGCGCTTCAACCGGGCGTTCGCGGCATACGGTCTGCACACGCGCTGTCTGCGGCTGAGCACGCTGATGGACGAGAACATGCTGATGGCGAGCGGCCCGGCGGCCACCGAGGACCTCTACAGCACGGCCGGCTTCTTCGCTTCGCTCGCCAACCGGGACACCCTCGACTTCCACGGGCGGTACGCGGCCCGCTACGGCGTCGAGGCGCCCGCCCTCGGCAGCCTCGGCGAATCCTGCTACGAGGGCGTGCTGCTGCTGGCCGCGCTGCTGAGGAGGGCCGGGACGCTGGATGTGTCGGCGATCGGCGCGGCGGCGGGCGCGGTGTCGTACGAGGGCCCGCGCGGGCTGCTGCACCTGCGGGACGGTCATGTGCGCCAGCGCATCTACCTGGCCCGTGCCGACGGTCTCGACTTCGACGTGCTCACGGAGCTCGACGCTCGTCCGTGACAGGGCTGTCCGCCCGGCGCCGTCGTACGAGCGTCTCCCTGCGGCGGTCGAGGAACGCGCGTTCCGCCCGGTTCTCCGCGAGCGCGATGGCCGCGTCGTACGCCCGTACGGCTTCGGTGTCGCGGCCCAGGCGGCGCAGCAGGTCGGCGCGGACGGCGTGCAGGACGTGGTAGCCGTCGAGGTCGAGTGCGTCCACGAGGTCGAGGGCAGGCTCGGGGCCGTCGGTCTCGGCGACGGCGACGGCTCGGTTCAGGGCCACGACCGGGCTCGGGGCGAGGGTCATGAGCTGGTCGTAGAGCTGCCGGATCTGGTCCCAGTCGGTGGCGTCGCCGGTCGGCGCGTCGCTGTGCACGGCCTGGATGGCGGCCTGGATCTGGTAGGGCCCGGGCCGGTCGCGGCGCAGGCAGCGGCGGACGAGTGCCTGTCCCTCGGTGATCAGGTCATGATCCCAGCGGGCCCGGTCCTGCTCGGGCAGCGGCACCAGTTCGCCCTGGTCGTCCACTCGGGCGTCACGGCGCGCCTCGACCAGGAGCATCAGCGCGAGCAGACCGGTCACCTCGGGCTCGTCCGGCATGAGACCGGCCAGCAGGCGGCCGAGCCGGACGGCTTCGGCGCACAGGTCGGGCGCGCCCTCGTACCCCTGGTTGAAGATCAGGTAGACGACGGCCAGGACCCCGCCGAGCCGGTCGGGCAGGTCCGCGTCGCGGGGCACCCGGTACGGGATCCCGGCGTCGCGGATCTTCGCCTTCGCCCGGACCAGCCGCTGGGCCATCGTCGGCTCCGGTACGAGGAAGGCGCGGGCGAGCTGCGCGGTGGTGAGCCCGCCGAGCAGCCGCAGGGTCAGGGCGACGCGGGCCTGGAGGGAGAGCGCGGGGTGGCAGCAGGTGAAGATCAGGCGGAGCCGGTCGTCGCGCACGGGGCCCTCCTCGGGCGGTGCGCCGGAGGCGTGCAGCAGGGCGGCCTCGGCGTGCCGGGCCGGTCTGGACGACTCGCGGCGCAGCCGGTCGACGGCCCGGTTCCGGGCCGTGGTGATGATCCACCCGGCCGGGCTGGGCGGGACGCCCGTCTCCGGCCAGCGCCGCACCGCCGTGGTGAAGGCGTCCTGGACCGCTTCCTCGGCGAGGTCGATGTCGCCGAGGAAGCGGACCAGGACGGCGACCGCGCGGCCGTACTCGGCGCGGAAGACCGCCTCGACGTCCACACCCGTCATTCGGCGCCGCCCATGAAGGGGCGCACCTCGATCGGCAGGGTGGTGGCCAGGGCCGCCTTGCGCCCCCACTCCAGGGCGGCGTCCAGGTCGGGTGCCCTGACCAGGCAGATGCCGCCGAGCATCTCCTTGCCCTCGGCGTACGGGCCGTCGGTGATCAGGACGTCGCCGTCGCGGGGCCGCAGCACCGTGGAGGACTCCGGGCCGTGCAGTCCTCCGGCGAAGACCCACGCACCCGCCTCGCGCAGTTCCTGGTGGAAGGCGTCGAGGTTCTTGCCGATCTCTTCGAGGACCTCGATGGCGGGCGGACCGCCGACCGGCTGCATCACGCTGAGCAGGTAGTACTTCATGACGGCCTCCATGGCGTCCTTGTGTCGGACTGTCGGACTCTCGGGGTATGGGGATGTCGGGGTGTCCTTGCACCTCCTACACGAACGACACGCCCCCGGATCGACACCCCGCGCCGCGCGACCGAGAGAATTTCTCCCATGACCACCACACCCCATCCCCTCGTCACCCGCGCACAGCGACTGGCGCACGATCTCCTCGTCCCGCACGCCGAGCGTGTCGACCAGGAGGGTGTGCCGGAAAGCCATATCGAGGCGGTGAAGCGGGCCGGGCTGCTCGGGGTGGGCGCGCCGAAGGAGTACGGCGGAGCGGAGGCGCCCGTCGAGGTGGCGCGGGAGACGGCGGAGATCCTGGCCGGGGCGTGCTGCTCCACCTGGTTCGTGCAGACACAGCACCACACCCCGGTGAAGCTGCTCGCCACCTACGACTCGCCCGTCCGCGAGAAGCTCCTGCGTCCGCTGTCGACCGGCGAGGTGATGGCCGGTATCGCGTTCGCCCATGTCCGTGCCTTCCCCCGCGTCCCCGTGCGGGCGGTGCCGGAGCGGGGCGGCTGGCGCTTCGAGGGAACGGTGCCCTGGTTCACGGGCTGGGGGCTGAACGACGTGATGCTGCTGGCCGGTGTGACGGACACGGCCGAGGTGGTGTTCGTCCTCGCCGAGGCCCGCGAGCAGCCGGGGCTGTCCCCGTCGGCGCCGATGCGGCTCGCGGCCCTCACCGCCGCCCGTACGGTCTCCCTGGAACTGGACGGCCTGTGGGTGCCGGACGAGGCCGTCGTGCTGCGCGTGCCGCAGAAGGAGTTCGCCCTGGTCGACCTGCCCAGGGCCGCCAACGCCAGTCCGGCCGTCTTCGGGGTGGCGGACGCGGCACTGGACCTGGTGGCGGCCGCCTCGGACGGCGAGGACACGGCCCACTCACTGCGGGCCCGGCTCGACGAAGTGCGGCGGGAGGCCTATGCGCTGGCCGACCACCCGGTCCCCCACGAGTGCGTCCCCGAACGCCTGGCTGTGAAGACCCGCGCGTACGACCTCATGCGCGCGGCCACGACCGCGGCGGTCGTGGCCGGGGGCGGCCGGTCCATGGCCCTGGACAGCCGGGCGCAGCGGCTGGCCCGCGAGGGGATGTTCCTCCTGGTGCAGGGCCAGACGGCCGAGGCACGCCGGAGGCACCTCGGGTCGCTGGCGTCGGCTTAACCGAGCCGGGGCAGGAGCGGCCTGTCGCTCCGCGGTGTGCCGGTGCGGGACGGGACCTTGCCGCAGAACTCCGCTTCGATCACATCGACGTAGAGCGATCCGTTCCGGAGCCAGTCACCGTTGATGTTGAACGTCATCTGGTGCCTGCCGTCCTGTGTGCCCACCATCGCGGACAGGGATCCGTTGGTGCGGCCGCTCTTGCCCACGACCTTCACCCCGCAGGACAGCTCCGCGAACTCGACTCCGAGTCCGTACCCGACGCCGCCCCCCGCCGGGACCTCGTCGAGCATCTCCTTCAGCTGGGCCGGCGGCAACAACTCGCCCTTGAGCAGAGCTCTTTGGAACCGGTTGAGGTCACCGCTGGTGGAGATGACGTCGCCGGCCGCGCCCAGCCAGGTCATGTTCTGTTCGGTGGCGTCATGGATCTCGGCGTCCGGGGCCTCCTCATGGAGCCGGGAGTAGCCGACGGGGTGCGGGTTCGGCATCTTCGGCGACGTCCCGGGGAAGGACGTCCCGCGCAGCTTCAGCGGCCGGATCACGCGACGGGTGATCTCCCGCGCGTACGAGCGGCCCGTCGCCTTCTCGATGACCATCCCCGCGATGACGAAGTTGGTGTTGGAGTACACCGGCGCCCTCTCCGGGTCGGGCAGCGGCGGGTACTTCAGCGCGAGCGCCACGAGTTCCTCGGGCGTGTGGGTGTCGTACCGGTGCTCCGGGAAGCCGGGGCCGGCGGCGCCGTGGATGAACGCGGGGTCGTCGGTGTAGTTGGCGATGCCGCTGGTGTGGTTGAGGAGCCGGCGCAGGGTGATCTTGTTCCCGTCGTAGCCGTTGCCCTGAACCAGGCCGGGCAGCCAGGACTCGACCGTGTCGTCCAGGCTCAGTCTGCCTTCGGCCTCCAGTTGGAGCAGGACCGTCGCGACGAACGTCTTGGTGATGCTGGCACCGCGGAAGTGGTCGGCGGGGGAACGCTTGCGGCCGGTGCCGGTGTCCGCGTGTCCGGACACGGCCGACCAACTCTCCTTGCCGTCACGGACCTTGGCCGCGACGCCGGGGAGTCCGCCCTTCTCGACCAGGTCCCGCAGGGCGGTTCGGGTCGCCTCGTGGCCGTGCTCGGACTGTGCCGCGTGTGCGGACGGGGCGAGTGCCGCCGTTCCGGCGGACAACGCCAGGGCCAAGGCTAATGAGACGGTGCGTGCGGTCCGCTGCTTCATGCGCGTGTACCTCCCGGTCACCAAGGGGCAGGGCTTGCCTCTTGGTGACCAGGACGCCGAAGTCGGGCTCCGGGGTTGATCTTTGGAGGGCCGGAGGTGTCAGCCCGCCACGGCCAGCAGCGGGGTGCGGCCGAGCGCCGCGGAGAACTGGTCCACCACCTGGATGAGTGCCTCGGCGGCGGCCGGCGCGACGGTCAGGGAGCCGTCGTCCTGCACGGTGAGGTCCTTGTCGAGGGTGAACCAGCCCTGCACCGTGTGGGCCGCCCCCATGGAGGTGAGCACCGGGCGCAGGGCGTAGTCGATGGCCAGGACGTGGGCGATGCTGCCACCCGTGGCGAGCGGCAGCACGGTCTTGCCGGTGAGGGCGTACTGCGGGAGCAGGTCCAGCAGGGCCTTGAGGACACCGGAGTAGGAGGCCTTGTAGACGGGCGTGCCGACGACGATGCCGTCGGCCCGCGCGAACAGGTCGGTGGCCTCGACGATCGCGGGGTGCCGGAAGTCCGCGCCGAGCAGGGCCTCGGCGGGGATGGTGCGGACATCGAGCGGGATGACGTCATGGCCCTGCGCGGCCAGCCGCTCGTCCAGGTGGCGCAGCAGGCGGCTGGTGCGGGAGGAGGCGGAAGGGCTGCCGGAGACGGACAGGACGGTGGCCATGGGTTCTCTTTCCGGGAGAAGGCGCGACTGCGCGCGGCAGAGCCGCATTCGTGGACGCCGTATTCAGCCGCGGTCAGCTGTGGTCAGCCGCGGTCAGCCGCATGCAAAGGGCGTGACAGAGCGACGAATTCAGGCGTGCGAGGAGGCTGCGAGCCGGAAGGCTCAGGCTGCGGCGCGACAGGAAGCGCTGGAGACGCGTGCGAGGTCGACGTGGCGTCGCCGCGTGAGGTCCAGTCGCATGGTCATGCCATGGATCGTCGCAGCGGGAGCCGAGGACCGTCAAGGAACGTGCGGCCCATCTCGTATCCCGGACCCCGGATTTCGGCCTCCGTCAGGCGTCGTCGTCCGACGGAACCACCACGAGGAAGGCGTCCGACTCCAGGTCCATCACGACGGTGGCGGGCTCGCCTTCGGCGCGGCAGCGTGCCGCGTACTCCTCCGCCGGCCACGATCCGCGCGGGGCCCCCGCCGGGAACCGCTCCAACACCTTCGCGCTGATCGCCGTAGACATGTCCGCCGCCCTCCGCTGTCCTGCGTCGCCCGCCGGGCGACATCGATCGGTCACTGCCGTATCCGCTCTGTTGCCCGCGATCCGCCCGGACATGTACCGCCCGGTAGGAGTCCGTACCCCCCGCACAACCTCTACACATAAAGGAAAAATAAGAGCAGAATGTGCGTACCCGGCGCTTACCGCATACCCCACCAGACGCGGTCGCCCTGTAAGACGAAGGAGACGAGTCATGGCCAACGTCTCGCCCACCAGAGGTGACATCACCAGCCACCCTGATGCCTCCGAGATGCGGGATCGGTACGCCCGCATGCTCGGTGGTCGCGATGTGGCGCTCGTGGACGGCCCGGTGTTCCTGCTGGGTCTGTACTGCGCGGCCTCCCCGTGGATAGTCCACTACACGACCAGCCAGCCGTCGCTCGTGACGCACAACCTGATCATGGGCATCGCGATCGGCATGCTGGCACTCGGGTTCACTCGCGCTCCGGAGCGTATGTACGGGCTGAGCTGGGCCATGTGCGCCCTCGGGGTGTGGATGATCGTCTCGCCGTGGATCGTCGGCGAGAGCCCGGATGCCGGGGTCGTGTGGAACAACATCATCATCGGTGCACTGGCCGTGCTCCTGGGTCTGGTGTGCGCCGGCACCGCGGCGAAGGCCTCCCCGAAGCCGTAGCCCCGCCGGACGGAAACGACGGCCGGTCCGCGATCCCGGACCGGCCCTTTCGTGTCCGCGCCCGCGCCGCGAACGGCTACGAGGCACGGGACCCGGACTGTCCCGGCCGCCCGGGGGCACACGCACTGCAGCGGGGGTCCTGAGGAGAAGGGGCGGAGATGGAAGTCGACGGCATCATCAGTGCCATCGTGATCGGCATCGTCATCGGCGTCCTGGGCCGGCTCGTGGTCCCGGGCCGTCAGCGCATCGGAATCCTGTGGACGATCGTCGTCGGCATCATCGCCGCGCTGATCGGCTCCGCACTCGCCGGAGCGTTCGGCGTGGCCGACACCAAGGGTGTCGACTGGGTCGAATGGCTCATCCAGATCGGCCTCGCCGCGCTCGGCGTCGCCGCGCTGGACCGCTCGAAGGCAGGCCGCTGAACCGACGGCGCAGCGACGACGGTGTATCGACGGTACGTGCGCGACACCAGGAATCACCTGGCACCCGGTGTGCCGCGGCCCGACGGCCCGGCACACCGGAGCCGCACCTGAGCCACACCTGAGCGGCATCGGCCGGTGCTCCCCCGGCGTCAGCGGCCCGTCGACCGCATCGCGGCAAGCCCCTCGCCGCTGGACGGGTACCGCGGGGTCCAGCCCAGTTCGCGTTCCGCCTTGGCGCAGGACACCCGCAGCCGCGACGCCATCACGGTGTGCGCGTACGACATGGGTTTCATCAGCCACAGCGGCACGGTCATCGGCTTCGGCAGCCCGAACGCCCCGGCCACGCTCTCGAGGTGGGCGCGGAAGCCGAGCGGGGTGCGGTCCGCGATGTTGTACGCCTGCCCCGGCCGGCCCCGTTCCACTGCGGCGGCCACCGCGCGGGCGGCATCGGTGAGCTCCACCCACGGCAGCACCCGGTCGCGGTCGCCGGGCAGGGGCAACTGCCGCCTGCGCAGCAGCGGCAGCAGGGCGTCGGTGCCGCCGGGGCCGTAGAACAGGCCGAAGCGGAGCGCGATGCCCTCCAGCGCCTCCGACTCGAAGGTGAGCCGCTCCTTGGTCCGCATGCCGGCGATGTGCCGCTCCAGCCGCGGAGTCCCGCCGAGCGGGCCGAAGGGGTCGTCCTCGGTGAGCGGGCGGTCGCCGTGATCTCCGTAGCCGTAGCCGAAGACCATCGACTCCGCGACGAAGCGGCGGGCACCGGTGGCGTGGGCCGCCTCGACGAGGTGGGCCGTGCCCTGGGTGCGCAGCGCGTCGGTGGCGTCCATGTCGCGGTCGCGCATCGGGGGCTTGCGCAGGGCGGTCGCGGCGTGGATCACGGTGTCGAAGTGGTGTCCGTCGACGGCGCCCAGCAGTGCGTCGCGGTCCATGAGGTCGGCGCGGATGCCGTTGTCCGGGCTCCGGCCGAGTCCGGTGACCTTGTGGCCCGCCTCGGTGAGCGCGTGGGTGATGTGCCGGCCGAGGACACCGCTCGCGCCGGCGAGGAGGATGCTCTGGTTCTTCTCGTTCGTCTTCTTCTCGTTCGTCTTCTTCTCGTTCGTCGTCATGACCATGCGACGGATCGGACGGGCGTGGATGTGACATCCGATGGGATATCCGGGGCGGTCGGCGTCGATCCCGCCGTACAGTCCTGTTGATCACTTCGTCACGAGGAAGGGCCCGGCACCATGGCCGTGAAGGACACGGAACTGCCTCACCTGCGCCGCTGCGTGGAGCTCGCGGCCGAGGCACTGGACGACGGGGACGAACCGTTCGGTTCGGTTCTGGTGGGGAAGGACGGCACGGTCCTCGCCGAGGACCGCAATCGCGTGGCCTCGGGCGACCGCACCCGGCACCCCGAGTTCGAGCTGGCGCGCTGGTCGGCCGCCCATCTCACGCCCGAGGAGCGGGCGGCGGCCACGGTCTACACCTCCGGCGAGCACTGCCCGATGTGCGCGGCGGCGCACGCCTGGGTCGGTCTGGGACGCATCGCCTACGTCGCCTCGTCCGAGCAACTCGTATCCTGGCTGGGCGAGTTGGGAGTCCCGGCGCCACCGGTGCGGACACTCCCCGTTCACGAGGTCGCACCCGGTGTGACCGTGGACGGTCCGGTACCCGAACTGACGGAACGGATCCGGGATCTGCACGTACGGTTCCATCGCGGGCGCGGCTGAGCCGCCCCGGGATCCCCCCGCGCGCCCGAGATGCAGGGCCGCATGGGCGAATCTACGATCGAATTCAACTGGACCAGGCGTCCCGCCTCGTTCTCCCCAAAGAGGGGAGGCGCATGTCCGCGAGCGTTTCCCGCCGCGGCTGAAGGGGCTGAACGGCCATGACGACGCACAACGACGACGTGGACTGGGACCGCTGGCCGGTCGCGGACTACCTCGCGGAGAACTACCGCGAGGTGCGGCCCTCGGACGCGGCGATCATCGCGCACCACAGCACCTTCTACCGGCGCTTCCCACCCGGCGGCATCGCGCGCTCCGTGGAGTTCGGGGCGGGCCCCAACCTCTACCCGCTGATCCTCGCGTCCGCCGCGTGCCGCAGGATCGACGCCGTGGAGGCGGGGGCGAGCAGCGTCGCCTATCTCCAGGAGCAGATCTGTCACCGCCTCGACGCGAGCTGGCTCCCCTTCCACGCGCTGTGCCGAGAGCTCAACCCCGAGGTGCCGGCGACCCTGGCCGGGGCGCTGGCGCCGGTGAACGTCGTCCACGCCGACGTCCGGAGTCTGCCGCCCGGCTTCTACGAACTCGCCTCCATGCACTTCGTCGCCGAGGGCGCCACGGAGGACTTCGCCGAGTTCGCCGACTTCTGCCGCACCTTCGTCCGCACGGTCACGCCGGGCGGCCACCTGGTCGCCGCCTTCATGGAGAACCTGCCGACCTACCGCATCGGCCCGGCGTCCCACTGGCCGGGCTGCCCGGTGAACCCGACGACGGTCACCGAGGTCTTCACCCCACTGACCCGCGACCTGGATGTAACCCATATCGACACCGACCCCACCATGCCGGACCACGGCGACTCCGGGATGGTGCTGCTCACGGGGGTGGCGGAGCCGGTGTGACGACACCGGTCCGCCGAGCGCCCCGGGGGTTCCCGCCCGCCGTGCCCACGCGCCGCGCGCACCCGGCGCCACGGACGGCGCCCTTACGGCCCCGACGCGGCCGAGGCCGCCCGCCGGGTCCGATCGTCCGGACAACGGCCGCGCCCGCGCACGGGTGTGCGGCGGGCCCGGACGTCGTCGCCGCTCCCGGGCCCGGACCGTTCGGTGTCGCCTGCCACCGATCGGCGGGCCGCAGGGCGCGGCCGTTTCCGGGCCCGGGAGCGGTATCGCGTGCCGACGCCCGGCGGGACCGCCAGGCCTCCGCCGCGTCAGCGCGGCTGTGCGCCGTCCGGTCAGTCGTCCGCGGCCGGGCGGAAGCGCCGGCGCAGCACCACACCCCCGAGCACCAGCGCCGCGCTCGCCGCGACGACCGGCAGGGTGTGGTCCGAGCCCGTGTGGGCGAGGACACCCGTGGCCTGCGGCGCGGTGTGCGGGGCAGGGGCGGGGTCGGGGGCCGGGTGCGCCCGGGGCGGAACGGACGGCTTCGGGGCCGTCGGCTTCGGTGGGTGGTGGGGGCGGACCGGCCGACCGCCGGGGGTGTTCGAGGACTCGTTGCCTGCCGCCGCGTTGCCGATGCCGACCACGTTCACACTGTTGCCGGTGACGTTGACCGGGAGATCGACCGGCAGCTGTACGCCGTTACCGGAGGCCACGCCCGGTGAATCCTTTCCGCTGCCGTCGGCGACCGCACCGCCGGACTTGCCCGGCCGTCCCACCCGCCCGTCGCCCTTGTTCGCGCAACTGTTGCCCGCGGCGGGGTTCAGGACCCCCACCACGTTCACCGTGTTCCCGCACACGTTCACCGGGACATGCACCGGCAACTGAATGGTGCTACCGGACACCACCCCGGGCGAACCGGCCGCCGATCCGTCCGCCGCGGAATCCGCGTACGCGGGGACGGCCATGGCCATCGCGCCCGAGGCGGCGGCGACGGCGATCACACCGTTTCGGGTAACCCGATTCATAGGTTCCCTGCCTTCCAGACATCGTCGCGGGCACTCACCCGCACGGGATAGAACGCGAGGCGCACGATCCGAGTTATGGCTTATCGGCCTTTCACTCCATCGAGCGGCCCGGTTGTCGAACTAGCGGTAAAGCCCTTCGTATGCGGGACGAAGCCGCGCGCCATCAGGCACTTCGAGCGGCCCCACCCGCCCGGAGGCGCTGCTTCCGGGGCCCGCTTATGGTGGGCGAGGGCGCCGGTTCCCGGTCCGCTGTGGGGCGCCCCTGGAGGCATTGATGCTGGCCAAGCTGTCCACGCACCTCTCGATCCGGCGCTGCGCGGTCACCGGCGTGGCGGGGCTGGCCCTGCTGGGCGCGGGCCTGCCGGCGGCCGGCGACTCCCCGCCCGGCCTGGCGCGCTTCTACGACCAGAAGGTCACGTGGTCGGCGTGCCAGGGCATGGACATGCCGAAGGACCTGCAGTGCGGCAAGGTCACCGTCCCGCTCGACTACGCCAGGCCCGACAAGGGCACTCTCGATCTCGCCCTGGCCCGCTACCGGGCCACCGGCAAGTCCCGGGGCTCGGTGCTGCTGAACTTCGGCGGCCCGGGCGTCCCGGGCGTGACCCAACTCGCCCTCGGCGGCAAACACTTCATGGGCCTGACGAACGGCTACGACGTCGTCGGCTTCGACCCCCGCGGCGTCGGCCGCTCCGCCCCGGTGAGCTGCGGAAACGCCTCCACCGGCGCACTGGACGCGACGGACGGCAACGCCGAGGCCGCCGATCCGCAGGCCGTGCTCGAGAAACTGCGCGCGGCGGCGGCCGAATGCGCCGAGCACTCGGGCCCCGTCCTGCGCCACATGGGCACGGTGAACGCCGCACGCGACATGGACGTCATACGCGACGCGCTCGGCGACGACAAGCTCAACTACCTGGGCTTCTCGTACGGAAGCCGGCTCGGGGCGGTGTACTCGGCCCGGTTCCCCGAGAAGGTCGGCAGGGTGGCGCTGGACGGCGTGGACACGCTGACCGAGCCGCTGTCCGAGCAGGGCATGGTGAGCGCCCGGGGACAGCAGACCGCGCTGGAGAACTTCCTGACCTGGTGCACGGAGGACATCGCCTGCCCGTTCGGGCAGGATCCGCGCGAGGCCAGGGAACATGTCGTACAGGTGGTCGAGTCGCTCGACGAGGATCCGGTGCCGACGGACTTCGGCGAGGCGTTCTCCGGCCAGGACTTCGCGGGCGCGCTCGGGCAGGGGCTCTACAGCAGGGAGCTGTGGCCCTCGCTGCAGCGGGCGGTCGCCCAGCTGCTCGAGGAGGGCGACACGCGCGGTCTGGAGGCCTTCGCGTCCGGCGGTGTCACGCTGCCGCCGCTGCGGGGCAAGCACCGCGGACTCGTCGACCCGGAGGACGTGCCCCTGGACAACCTGCCGGCGGCGCTGATGGCGGTCAATTGCGCGGACGATCCCGACCGCCCCGCCGCCGCGCAGGTCACCAAGGACCTCGGCCGGCTGCGCGCCCGGTACGAGCAGGCGTCACCGGTCTTCGGCCGGTACCGGCTCACCCAGGTGCTGCTGTGCTACGGCCGCCCCAAGGGCACCGACTTCATACGCGACGAGGTGAAGGACGTCGACACGGCGCGGATGCTGCTCGTCGGCACCCGGGGCGACCCCGCCACGCCGTACCGGTGGACGGTGGAGACGGCCGAGCGGCTCGGCTCGTCCGCCGTGGTGCTCGACAACCGGGGCGAGGGCCACACCGGCTACGGGTCCTCCAAGTGCGTGCACGCCAAGGTCGACGCCTTCCTGCTGTACGGCACTCTCCCGCCGGACGGCAGCTCCTGCGGCTCCGACCACGACACCGAGTGAGAGCACGGATCCGCTCCGGGACGGCGCACCCAGCACCCTCACTCTCGTGAGCGTCGCCGAAGCGCCTCGGCGGCCTGCTCCGCGTCCACGACGGAGACGGCGAGACGGATGAACGGCACCGGCCGCCGCAGATCCACGACCACGACGGGAACGCCCGCCCGCACCGCCACGAAGTCCCGGCCGAGCGGGTGCAGCCGCTCCCCCACGCACCACCGGCCGGGACGGCAGCGCCCGCCGAACGGCGTGCCGCGCAGACCGCGCCACCAGTCACCCTCGACACGCACGGAACGCACCTCCGCCAGCGGCACCCGCACCTCCCGGCGCCGGGCCGACAGCCCTTCCCGCAGCGCGAGCCGGACCACGACCTCCGCGCCGTCCACCACCAGGCGTGCCATCGACTGCCACCTCCTCCCCCAGCGTGCCCCCGCGAACGCGCGCACGGGCACTCGAACCGGCGAACCGATTGCCCCAAATGCCCCAATCCCGAATCGGCTCTATCGTGCTGTCATGGAGCACGTTCTGAGTCCCGCGACCCTTGCCGAACTGCGGCGCCCGCGCCCCTACCCCGCGGTCTCCGTGCTGACGCCGATCCACCGGCGCGAGCCCTACAACGCCCAGGACCAGGTCCGGCTGCGCAACGTGGTGGCCGAGGCCAAGAGGCAGCTGGAATCCGATCCGGCGGTCAGCCGGGACCGACGGACCGAGGTCGCCCGGCATCTCGACCGGGCGCTGTCCGAGGTCGACCTGACGCACGCCGAGGACGGCCTGGTCATCTTCGCGGCTCCCGGTGAGCACCAGGTGTGGTCGCTCGCCCGGTCCGTGCCCGAGCGCGTGGTCCTCTCGGACACCTTCCTCACCCGCAACCTCGTCTCCGCCCAGACGGCCGGACGGCCGTTCTGGGTGCTGTCGCTCGCCGCGGACCGCGTCACGCTGTGGAACGGCGGAGTCGACCGCGTGACCGAGGCACGCGTCGGCGGCTTCCCGCTGACCAGACGCGTGGAGAACTTCGATCCGGAACGGCAGCAGCGGATCGGGGACCTGCCGAGCGCCTTCCGGGAGGAACGCACCCGCCAGTTCCTGCGCGAGACCGACACCGCGCTGAGCAGCGTCCTGCGCGACCACCCGCGACGGCTGTACGTCACCGGCGAGCCGGCCGCACTCTCGTTGCTGGACGAGGTCGGCGGCGCCGCCAAGGGCGGGGTGCACGTGCCGCACGGCGGGCTCGCCCACGGGACGCCCGAGGCCGTGTGGCAGGCCATGCGGCCGGTGATCGAGGCGGAGGCCCTCAGGAGCACGGACGCCGTGAGCCGCGCCCTCGAAACGGCCCGCGGGCGGCGGGAGTTCGCCGCCGGGGTCGACGAGCTGTGGCAGAGCGCCCGGGTCGGCCGTGTCCGGCTGCTGGCCGTGGAGGAGAACTACCGCGTGACGGTCCGCGACGCCGGGGACCATCTGATCCTCGCCGAGTCCGGCGACCTCGACTCCCGCGAGGACATCGTGGACGAGATCGTCGAGCAGTGCCTGGAGACGGGCGCCGACGTCCGCTTCGTACCGGACGGCGCGCTCGGCGAGGCGGACGGCATCGCCGGGGTCCTGCGGTACTGAAGGTCTCGAACACAAGGCCGTCGAACGTGCGCGGCCCTCAGACGCAACGTTACCCACGGGTCGTCAAATGCCCTGTGTAACCTACGACTTGGGCAACCGAGCGGCACACCTCGCGCCTACCTCGGAGTAACTCCGTGAGACTGTGGCATATGCCAGAAGCACCACCGTATCGTGTGTTGCCGAATCCCTTACAGGGCGTCGCGGGCTGTGCGACAGTCGTAACGGTCCCTCCGTCCGCCTTGGTCGAATCGTCCCCGCATCGGAGTGCGTCATGCCGTCCCACCTCTCCGCGGACCGTCCAGCCGCCCAGCCGCCCGGACGCGGCTCGGTCGACGCGCTCATTACGCAGACGCGGCGGCTGAAGGGCGATATGGACGCGGTGCGGCGCGACGCCGAGGGGGACGGATCGGACCACCCGCGGGGTCGCTGGCAGCGCGCCCTGTACGACCTGGCCCTGCACCAGCTCAACGACCTCGACGAGCACCTGGCCCAGCTGCGGGACGGCCCGCCGCCCGCGACGGCCCCCCTGGAACCCGCCGCGCCCCCGCAGGGCTCGCTGCTCAGCCGGGTCGGCAGCGCCGAGTGGAACCTGCTGACGGACGAGGCCAGTTGGTCCGGGGAGCTCTACCGGATCCTGGGCCGCGACCCCGAGGCTCCGCCGCTCACCCTCGACGAGATGCCGTCCCTGGTCCTCGACGAGGACCGGCCGAAGCTGACGGCGATGGTCACGAACTGCCTCGTCGACGCCCGGCCCATCGACGGCGAGTTCCGCATCGCCCGCCGGGACGGCGGCGTCCGGACCGTGCACATGATGGGCGAACCGGTGCTCGACACTGACGGCAGCACCGCCTCGATGTGGGCCGTGCTGCGGGACGTCAGCGAACTGCGCCGCAGCCAGCGGATGGTCAGCGAGACCCGTGACTCGCTCCACCACCGAGGGCAGGCCGCGCAGACCGAACACCGGCTCGCGGTCGAGCTGCAGGAGGCCGTGCTGCCGCCGTGGCGCGGCTCCCTGCGGCTCCCGCACCGCGGCCCCGGAACCCTCGACCTCGCGGCCCACCACCTGGCGGCCTCCACGAAGACACTGATCGGCGGCGACTGGTACGACGCGCTCCAACTGACCGACGGCGAAACCCTCCTCAGCGTCGGCGACCTCACCGGACACGGAGTAGGTGTCACCTCGAACATGACCATGCTGCTCGGCGCCGTACGCGGCATGGCGATGGCCGGCGCCCCGCCGGGACAGCTGATGGCCTGGCTGAACCAGTTACTCGACGCCACCGTGCAACCCGCCCTCGGCAGCGCCGTCTGCTGCCGCTACCGGCCCGGGACCCGCACCCTGATATGGGCGCAGGCCGGACACCCCGCCCCGCTGCTGTTCCGCGACGGTACGGGGCGCGCGCTGGACACACCGGACGGCGTCCTGCTCGGCGCCACCTCGGGCGCCGTCTACGGGCAGGCCGAAGAGACCCTCGAAGTGGGCGACCTGCTGCTCCTGCACACCGACGGGCTGGTGCCCGGGCACACCGGAGCGGCGGCAGCGAACCTCCTCCTCGATCTGGCCCCGCGCCTGACCGGGAACCGGACCGCGGAGGACTGCGTACAGACACTCGTCCAGGAGTTCGGCGAGAGCGCACGCGAGGACAACGCCTGTGTGCTCGTCGCCAAGGTCACGTCATAGGACACTCAGGCCCGCGCGCTGTTGCCGCCCCTGCCCTTCGTCTTCGGCAGGGCGAGCTTGATCTCCTCCCGCAGTTCCTGGATCCTCGGGTAGCCGGAGTACTCGGCGGTGAGCCGGTACATCTCGCGCAGGCGGTCCCAGGTGCGGTGGGAGGAGTTGGATCCCATCGACACCAGGGCCAACCGCGCGTACCGGTCCGCCTGTTCGGGGTCGTCCGCGATGAAGCAGGCCGACGCCATCGACAGATAGTCGAAGATCTTCGACCGCTGCCGGCCGTCGACCCGCAGGGCCAGCGCCTTCTCCGCGTAGTGCTGGGCATGCGCGGACGCACCCGGATCGAACTCGGCGAGCGTGCGGTAGGCCAGGGCCTGCATGCCGTAGAGATCCTCCTCCTTGAAGGTCTGCATCCAGTCCGGCGGCGGTACGTCGGCCTTGTCGGAGACGAACAGGTCCTCCGCCTGCCCGAGCGTGCGGCGCATCGCCTGGCCCTTGCCCATGGCGGCCTGCGCCCAGGCCTCGATGGTGCAGAGCATCGCCCGGGTGCGGGGCAGCACGTCGTCGCCCGAGCCGGACGTGGCGAGCCTCATCAGGTCCAGGGCCTCGTCCGGCTTGCCCAGATGGACCATCTGCCGGGCCGCACGGGAGAGCGCCTCGCCCGCGCGGGGCCGGTCCCCGCCCTCCCGGGCCGCGTGCGCGGCGATGACGAAGTACTTCTGGGCCGTGGGTTCCAGGCCGACGTCGTGCGACATCCAGCCCGCGAGGACGGCCAGGTTGGCGGCGACGCCCCACAGGCGCCGCTGGAGATGGGGTGGGTGACGGTAGGCGAGCATGCCGCCCACCTCGTTGAGCTGGCCCACCACGGCCTTGCGCTGGAGCCCGCCGCCGCGGGCGGCGTCCCAGGCGCGGAACACCTCGACCGAGCGCTCCAGTTCCTCGATCTCCTGCGACCCGATGGGGGCGGCCTCGTAGCGGTCGAACCCGGCGGGGTCGGCGTGCAGGGGTTGGTCGAGGTCGGGAGCGTCGACAGCCAGGGCAGGGTCGGTGTGCAGCCAGTCGTACATGGCGCTGCTGAGTGCGGATCCCGCGGCGAGCGCGGCGCCCGCGCCCACCAAGCCGCGTCGGTTGAGCATGAGGTCCATTCCCGTGAATTCGGTGAGGACCGCGGCTGTCCGCTCGGGCGCCCACGGCACACCGTCGGGAGGCTCCGCGCTCCCGCCGCCCTGCCGTTTCCCCGCACGCCCGTGCCGGACCAGACCGAGGTCCTCGATGGTCACGACACGGCCGAGACGCTCGGTGAACAGAACCGCCAGCACCCGCGGCACCGGATCGCGCGGGATCTCTCCCGTGTCGATCCAACGCCGCACCCGGGAGGTGTCGGTCGAGAGCTGGGGGTGGCCCATGGCCGCCGCCTGCCGGTTGACCAGCCTCGCGAGTTCGCCCTTCGACCAGCCGGCCAGGCCGAACAGGTCCGAGAGACGGGTGTTGGGTTGTCCGCTCACATCAAGCCCCCAGGTACTCGGCTGAGTTGACAGTAGCCCGGGGAGACTTGCCGGGCGACTATTCGCCAGGGTTCGCCAGGGTTCGCCAGATGGTGTGCCACCGGACATCCGGTGTCAGGTAGGAACGCGCCACCCCGACCCGGTCGCCGCAGGGACATTCCCCAGGATGCTCCCGGGAGTCCGGGCCGGGTGGGGCGCAGTCGTCGCAGGCACACGAAGGGATCTGTCTCGCCCATGTACGCAGCATCGTCCTCCGTGTCCGCACCGCCCCGGTCACTGCACCCGCGTCCCGCGGACAGTGGCCCCTACCTCGCCCCCGCGCGGCCGGCGGCCCCCGTGCTCGGCGCGGGCAGGGCGCGGCGCGGCGCGGTTCTCGGAGCCCAACCGCTCAGCGGAAGACTCGACTTGTCCGGCCCCCAGGGCGCGCAGCTGCGCACCGCCATCGCGTCGGTGCACCGCATCTGCCCGGAGTTCGCCCCGGTGCAGGTACTGCGCCGCAACGGCCGGTCCGTGCTCCTGGTCGGTACGACGGGTCGCAACACGGCCGTCGCCAAGTGTTTACTGGACCACTCCCCCGCCTGGTCCGAGCGGATCCAGCACGAGATAGCGGCGTACCGCTCGTTCGTCCGGCACCGCCCTCCCGTGCGGGTGCCGAGACTGATCGCGGCGGACCCGGACAACTGCACCCTGGTCATCGAGCGGATGCCCGGGCGGGTGGCGGCACTCCAGCGGCACCCGGCCGAGACACCGCCGCGCGCGGACATCAGAGCCGCGCTGGGCGCGATCTGCCGGCTCAACGCCTGGCGGCCGCCGGCGGGCACCTTCGACGCCCCGCTCGACTACGCGACGCGGATCTCGCGGTACCACGAGCTGGGCCTGCTCACCGACCGGGACCTGGGTGACCTGCAGAAGCTGCTGCACGGCATCGCGCAGGCGGCCGGGCGGCAGGGCATGGGCCAGTTCTGCCACGGCGACGCACTGCTGTCGAACATCCTCCTGTCACCAGCCGGTCCAGTGCTGGTGGACTGGGAGCACGCGGGTTGGTACCTGCCGGGCTACGACCTGGCGACGCTGTGGTCGGTGCTCGGGGACGCACCGGTGGCTCGTCGCCAGATCAGCCAGATCGCCCAGTCGGCGGGCCCGGCGTCCAGGGATGCCTTCCTGGTGAACCTGATGCTGGTGCTGACCCGTGAGATCCGTACATATGAGACGGCCGTGCAGCGTTCGATGCACGACCCGGCCCCGGCGGCACCGGGCTCGGCCCACCCTGGTGCTGCGCCGTCCGGCGAGGAGCAGCGGCTGTTGCTGCGGCGGCTGCACCACGACTGCCAGCTGGCCCGGCGGGCCGTGCGCGCGGCGGTCGGCACTCGCTGACGGGGACGAAAGGGCCGCTGTACGCCCGTCCAGGCGTACAGCTG
>NZ_JBHUTX010000019.1:0-120814 GCF_042671245.1 Streptomyces sp. NPDC057099 | reverse complement strand
TCCTAAAGACACAATACACTATCAGAACTAAATAACAAACCCGTAGTTGAGCAGCTTCGTCGCGTCCGTCTTGCGCGTGGTCAAGTTGGTCGAGGTGAGGACCGTGCCGATGACCGTCTTGCCGTTCCGCGTGGCCGCGAAGACCAGGCAGTACTTGGCCTCCGGGCCGGAACCGGTCTTCACGCCGATCGCGCCGGTGTAGCTCGCGAGCAGCGGGTTGGTGTTCTCCCACGCGGCCATCGTCCGCGTGCCGCCGGACTTCGTGGTCGTCTTCGCCGTGTACTTCTTCGTCTTGACGACCGTGCGGAACGTGGAGTTCTTCATGGCGTTGCTGGCGAGCTTCGTCAGGTCGCGCGGCGTGGAGTAGTTGCTGCCGTTGCCGATGCCGTCGAACGAGTCGAAGTGGGTGTTCTTCAGACCCAGGTTCTTGGCCGTGGTGTTCATCTTGCCGATGAACGACTTCACGCGCGCCGCCCGCGTCGAGCCCGAGCCGAACTTGTCGGCGAGCGCGTACGCCGCGTCGCAGCCGGACGGCAGCATCAGCCCGTACAGCAGCTGGCGGACGGTGACCTTGTCGCCGACGATCAACTTGGCGTTCGACGCCCAGTTGTTGTCGACGATGTAGTCGCTGTACGCCTTCTGGACCGTGACCTTGCTGTCCAGGTTGAGATTCGACTGCTTCAGCACCACCAGGGCCGTCATGATCTTGGTGGTCGAGCCGGTGGAGCGACGCGTGTCGGCAGCCTTGGTGTAGAGCGACTTGCCGGTCGCGTTGTTCATCACGTAGCCGCCCTTGGCGGCGATCGTGGGCGCCGTGGCGGCCTGCGCCGGCGCAACGGTGAGGGCTCCGGTCGCGAGCATGGCGCCGGTGGTGACGGCGACGGCCGCGGCTCTACGGAGACGGGTGCCCTTAATGCCGGTTATCAAGTGAAGTACCCCGATTGCGTTGAATGCCCCAGGCGTGCGGCCGAATTGAGGACGAGGGGAAGGGGAGCCGCACGTGTCTGACTCGTAACTAGCACAGTTGGTTGTGCCGTTGCCGAGGGGGACCCGCCCTTTGCCACAGACGTGTGACATTCGAGGCCGCGTGAGTCCGCATCCTGGACGGATACATCCATGCGTACCTGTTGTATCTATGCTGTCGGCATGACCCTGGCCGTGAAGCACCCTCCCGCCGCCGACCGTGTGTACACCCACGTGAAGCAGGGCGTCCTGGAGCGCCGCTACGAGGGCGGGACCCTGCTCACCGAGGGCGAACTCGCCGAAGCCGTCGGGGTCTCCCGCACCCCGGTGCGCGAGGCGCTGCTCCGGCTGGAGGTCGAAGGACTGATCAGGCTCTACCCGAAGAAGGGCGCCCTCGTGCTGCCCGTCTCCGCGCAGGAGATCGCCGACGTCGTGGAGACCCGGCTGCTCGTCGAGGAACACGCGGCGCGCAAGGCCGTGCCCGCGCCCCCCGGGCTCATCGAGCGCCTCGAAGCGCTCCTCGCCCGGCAGAAGGAGCAGGCCGCCGCCGGAGACCTGGCCGCGGCCGCCGTCACCGACCGTTGCTTCCACGCCGAGATCGTCCGCAGCGGCGGCAACGAGATCCTCTCCCGCCTCTACGACCAACTGCGCGACCGCCAGCTGCGCATGGGCGTCGCCGTCCTGCACTCCCACCCCGACCGGATCGCCAAGACCCTCACCGAACACGAGGAGATCCTCGAAGCACTGCGCTCCGGGGACGCCGAGGCGGCCGTCGGACTCGTCCACCGCCACGTCAGCTGGTTCTCGCACCTGGCGCGGGGGGAGGTCCGATGAGTGCCGGCATACTGCCGGGCGATCCTCCGGGCGGCCGGCGGGCCCTGGCCGTCTGGGGCACGGGCGTCTCGGTCTACTTCGTCGCGGTCATCTTCCGCACGTCCCTGGGCGTGGCCGGCCTCGACGCCGCCGACCGCTTCCACGTCAACGCCTCCGCCCTGTCCACCTTCTCCATCCTCCAGCTGCTGGTCTACGCGGGCATGCAGATACCCGTCGGCCTGCTCGTGGACCGGCTCGGCACCAAGAAGGTGCTGGCCCTCGGGGCGGTGCTGTTCACGGCCGGGCAGGTCGGCTTCGCGTTCTCCCCGTCGTACGGCATGGCCCTCGCCTCCCGGGCGCTGCTCGGCTGCGGTGACGCGCTGACGTTCATCAGCGTGCTGCGGCTGGGCACCCGGTGGTTCCCGGCCCGGCGCGGGCCGCTCGTCGCCCAGTTCTCGGGCCTGGTGGGCATGGCCGGCAACCTCGTCTCCACGCTCGTCCTGGCCCGGCTGCTGCACGGCATCGGCTGGACGGCCGCGTTCGCGGGCAGCGCGGTCGCCGGAGCCGTGGTGTTCGTGCTGGTACTGCTGTTCCTGAAGGACCACCCGGAGGGCCACGAGCCGGAACCCCTCCCGCACCAGGGCGCGGCCTACGTACGGCGCCAGATCGCCGCCTCCTGGCGGGAGCCGGGGACCCGGCTCGGCATGTGGGTGCACTTCACGACCCAGTTCCCGGCGATGGTCTTCCTGCTGCTGTGGGGCCTGCCGTTCCTCGTCGAGGCACAGGGGCTGTCCCGCGCCACCGCCGGTGAACTCCTCACGCTCGTCGTGCTGTCGAACATGGGCGTGGGCATGATCTACGGCCAGATCGTCGCCCGGCACCACGAGGCGCGCCTGCCCATCGCGCTCGGCACGGTCGGCACGACGGCGGCCCTGTGGGCGGCGACACTGGCCTACCCCGGCGAGCACGCCCCTATGTGGCTGCTGATCGCGCTGTGCACGGTCCTCGGGGCGTGCGGGCCCGCGTCGATGATCGGCTTCGACTTCGCCCGCCCGGCGAACCCGCCCGAGCGGCAGGGCACCGCCTCCGGCATCACCAACATGGGCGGCTTCGTGGCCTCCATGACCACGCTGTTCGCCGTCGGTGTCCTGCTGGACGCCACCGGAGACGACTACGGCATCGCCTTCTCGGCGGTGTTCGTGCTCCAGGCCCTCGGCGTCAGCCAGATCCTGCGTCTGCGCGGGCGGGCCGCCCGACGCGAGCGCGAACGCCTGGTGGCGAGCCGGGTGGAGACGGTGCACGTACCGGCGTGACGGGTGTCAGGCGGCCGGTACGAGCGTGAGGTAGGCCAGCCCCAGCACACCGCGGTACGTCAGCCACCGGGCACGGTGCCGGTCGGCGCGCTCCCTGGTCTCGGCCGCGAGCGGGTGCCCGGGATGCCCGGCGAGCCACACCTCGACGTCCGCCAGGTACGCCGACTCGAACTCCTCCCACTCGTCGAGGCTCGCGGTCTCCGTCCACTCCGGCCTGAACCCGGCCTCGATCGCCAGGTCCACGAGGGACGCGAGGTCGGGGTGGTCGGTCACGGCGGCGTCCGGCCACATGCCGGACAGTTCGGCCGGGGTCGGGGTGCGCTGCCAGAACCCCTCACCGAGCAGGACCCGACCGCCGTCGGCGACGCGTAGGCGGAGTTCCTTCAGCGCCTCGGGGAGCCGGTCGCCGAGGGCCTGGCTCGCGCCGAGGCACAGGACGAGGTCGGCCGGGTCGTGGGGGGTCTCGGTCGCGGATCCCTCGACGAGACGGACCCGGTCGGCAAGTCCGCGTGCGGTGGCGGCCTGGCGGCCTCGGGCCAGGGCTTCCGTGTCGATGTCCATGCCGGTTCCGGTGGCGTCCGGGGTGGCGGCCAGGACGCGGAGCATGAGTTCGGCCCAGCCGCAGCCGATGTCCAGGACGCTGGTGGGGGTGTTGGCGGACAGGCGGGTGACGAGTTGGTCGGCCCTTGTTTCGGAGAGGGGGCCGTGGAAGGTGAGGCGGGTGTGGCGGGGTGGGGTTGTGGTCATGGGCGGGACGCTACGGGGGTGGTGGGCTCAAGGCATGGGGTTTTCGGGCCCGGGGAGTTGGGGCTGGGGCCGGGTGGGTGCGCAGCTCGGCGGAGCGGGGTGCCGCTGCGCCCACCCGTGCCGCCCCTAGCGGCGCGCTTGAGTCTTAGTGCGTCACCGTGAAGTTGTGCAGGATCGCCGCCGTCAGGTCCGGGTCGCCCTCCGTCTTGAGGCGGTCGGACACCGCCTCCGGCGTCACGCGGCCGCAGGCCAGGCGGACGTAGGTCTCCCAGTCGAGGGTGAGGGTCGCGGCGGGGCCCAGGGCGGGGGCCGTTTCGAGGGTGCCGCGGCCCTGGATGTCGACGCGGATCGTGCGCAGGAACTCGAGGGGGCCGTGCACATCGAAGACGACGGCCGAGCTGCGCGGCGCCTGGGCGTTCTCGGCGACCACGCGCGGGAGTTCGGAGAGCAGCACGTCACGGGCGACGTGCGCGCCGGGGGAGTCGAGGTTGCCGGGCCGGCCGAGGGCCGCGCGCAGGTCCTGCTCGTGCACCCACACGTCGAAGGCGTGCCGCCGCACGGACTCCTCGAGGGTCAGCTCCGTGCCCAGCGGGCCGCGCACCTTCGTGCCCGGGTCACGCGACTCGTTCCGCAGCTGGCGGTTGCGGCGGATGATCACGTACTCCAGCTCGGAGGTCATCTCCGGCGACGTGTGGTGACGGCGGACGTCGACCTGCATCTCCATGTAGCGCTGGTGGTCGTTCGTCACGTGGAAGAGGTCGCGCGGGAGGGTGTGGATGGGGCGCGGGTCGCCGAGCATCTCGCAGTCCAGGCCGATGACATGGGAGACCACGTCCCGCACCGACCACCCGGGGCACGGCGTCCGCCGGTTCCACTCGGCCTCCGCGAGCGGCTGGAGCAGCTCGGATATCGCATCGATGGAGTGGGTCCAGGCGTCGGCGTAGGGCTGGAGGGTGGGATGCAGACTCACGGAACGGGACCCCTCGGCGGTCGGTGCACGGGCAGGTGGTGGCGGCGTTGCCAGTGGGAGGTGGCGGCTGTCGGCGGGTGTCTTGGCAGCTAAGTTACGCTGCTGTGAGGCACCCCGGCAGTGCTTTCGTGTGACGATCGTAGGCCCGGGGGGAAGCCCATGTGGACGGGTCGAATGCCAGGACGGTGGTAGTGTGCGCGCCTCTGTGATCCAGATCGCCGTAGATGAGGGCGAATCGGTCGAATCGCGCCGACGGCGGGTGGCGTCGCTCGTCCGGGAGCAGGCCGGTGCCGATCTCGTCGTCCTGCCGGAGCTGTGGACCACGGGTGCGTTCGCCTACGAGGAGTTCGGGCGCGAGGCCGAGCCGCTCGAAGGGCCGACGTACGAGGCGATGGCGAAGGCCGCGAGCGACGCGGGCGTGTGGCTGCACGCGGGCTCCGTCCCCGAGCGCACCGCATCCGACAGCGGCTCCGCCGCGGGCGACGGACCGCTCTACAACACCTCCCTCGTCTTCTCCCCCTCCGGCGACCTGGCCGCCGCCTACCGCAAGATCCACCGCTTCGGCTTCGACAAGGGTGAGGCCGTGCTGATGGGCGCGGGTGCCGAACTGGTGACGGTGCGTCTGCCGCAGACCGTCCTGGGCCTGTCCACCTGCTACGACCTCCGTTTCCCCGAACTCTTCCGCGGTCTCGTCGACGCCGGTGCCGAGACGCTCGTGGTGTCGGCGGGCTGGCCGGAGCGCCGCCGGTCCCACTGGACGCTGCTGGCCCAGGCGCGGGCCGTCGAGAACCAGTCGTTCGTCGTCGCGTGTGGAACGGCCGGTACGCATGCCGGAGTTCCCCAGGCCGGTCACTCGATCGTGGTCGACCCGTGGGGCGAGGTGCTGGCCGAGGCCGGCGCCGACGAGGAGGTCCTCACGGTGGAGTTCGACCCGGGGAAGGTCGCGACGACCCGCGAGCAGTTCCCGGCACTGAAGGACCGCCTGCTGGGCCTGGAGCCCCCGCGCAGGCCGTAGGACCGCGACCGCCTCAGGACCTCAGTCCTCCCGTTCCTTCTCCGCGAGATGGATGACACACACCGCCACGGCGATCAGCAGCGCCGGATCCGCGTCCTCACGGACGACGTCCACGCCGTAGGTGTCCCGCAGTGTCAGCCAGCGCCGGGAGATCACCGCCAGCAGCTCACCGTCGTACTCGACGGCGAACTCCCGGTCGAGGATCTTGCCGCTCACATCCAGCTCATTGCCGTCCGCCAGGGCCACCCGGTAGTGGTTGCGCAGCAGGGACAGCCGCTTCCTGCGGATCGTCGCCAGCGGCTCCCCGGCCCGCTGCAGCACCATCGTGTCGCGCAGGGCGAGCATCTTCTGATGGATGTCGACGAGCACACGCCCCTGGACGTCCTTCAGCTCCCAGGTGTCCCGCACCCGCAGCGCCTTGCCGTCGACGAGGAACACCTTGCTGCCGCGCTCGTCCTCGATCCAGTAGTCGTCACCGAAACCGAGAAGCCGGTCGTACACGAGGAATCTCATGAGACCAGGGCTTCCCCGCGGCCCAGTCCGAAACGCCGACGATAGGCCGACGGGCTGAGTCCGGTCGCCCGCCGTAGGCGCGTGCGCAGGTTGGCGGCCGTACCGAGCCCGCTCCGGGCCGCCACCACGTCCAGCCGTTCCTCGCCCCGCTCGATCAGCCGGCAGGCCAGCGCGACGCGCTCCCCGGTCAGCCAGGCGAGTGGTGTCGTCCCCAGCTGGGAGCGGAAGCGGCGGTGGAGCGTGGCGGCGCTGACCCGCGCGCGTGCGGCCAGGTCCGCCACCGTCAGCGGCTCGCCCAGCCGCTCCTGCGCCCAGGCCAGCAGCGGGGCCAAGGACTCGTCCGGGACGTCCGGGACCGGCCGTTCCACGAACTGCCGCTGCCCGCCGTCCCGGTGCGCGGCGAACACCAGTCGCCGGGAGACGTGGTTGGCGATCTCGGCGCCGTGGTCACGCCGTACGACGTGCAGTCCCAGGTCCAGCGCCGAGGCGCTGCCGGAGGCGGTGAGGATGTCGCCGTCGTCCACGAACAGCACGTCCGGCTCCAGCCCGACCTGCGGGAACCGCGCCCGGAACGACTCCGCCCACATCCAGTGGCAGGCCGCACGGCGCCCGTCCAGCAGCCCGGCCTCAGCGATCGTGAACGCACCCGAGCAGAACCCGACGAGTCGCGCACCACGCGCGTGTGCCCGTCGTACGACGTCGAGGACACGCGGCGCCCGGGGCGTACCCGTGTCGGGCCGGTTCGGCACGATCAGGGTGTCCGCCTCCTCGGCGGCCTCCAGCCCGGCCACCCCGGTCAGGGTGAAGAAGCCGTCCCGCATGCGCGTGTGCGGTGTGGCGGCACATAGCCGGAAGCCGTACAGCTCCCGCCCGAGCTCCGGCCTGGACAGCCCGAAGATCTCGATGGCGCAGCTCATCTCGAAGGGGTTCGAGTTCTCGTCCACCAGCAGGACGACCCGGTGCGGGCGGTGCGAGGATCCTTGCGACATGTGCGATTCCTAGCACTCGTGCGGGACGTAGGGCACCCCGGAGGATCCCCCCATGACCCAGGAACCCGTCTTCCTCGCCCACGCCCTGGCCTCCTTCTCCGAGCGGTGGAGCCCTCGCATCGTCACCGCCGTCAACGACTACGACGTCCGCGTCGCGAAGGTCGAGGGCGAACACGTCTGGCACGTCCACGAGCACACCGACGAGTTCTTCCTCGTGCTCGACGGCGAACTGCACATCGGCCTGCGCGAGACGGCCGGAGAGCGCACGGTCGTGCTTACCAGGGGCAGCGTCTTCGCGGTCCCGCGCGGCACCGAACACAAGCCGTACGCGCCCGTCCCGACCGCGATCCTCATGTTCGAACCCACCGGCACCCTCACTGTCGGCGACCGTCACGACGAGCTCCCGGACCATGTGGACGCCACGACGGGGCATGCGATGACCTGACAGTCACGGAAGCTCATTACCTTTGACATTCATGTTCGTTCACAGAGTGAGCAACTCTGGGAGGGGACATGAGGCAACCGGATATCAGCGCCGACCTGTACTTACGGCTTTCCGTGGACCGGGAGGGAAAGACTGCCATCGAGCGGCAGGAAGCCGACTGCCGTGCTTGGGCCGCTCGGAACGGGCTGGTGGTTCGCCAGGTACACGTCGACCGGGGCCGCTCCGGCTACAAGGACGTGACCCGCAAGGGCTTCGAGGGTGCCAGAGCGGCTGTGACCTCAGGCGCTGTCCGGACGCTGATCGTGTGGAAGCTGGATCGCCTCAGTCGCAAGGGCACAGCGGAAGTCGGACCCCTTCTGGACGAGTTCGACTTGAACCACAGCCGACTGGTCTCCGTCATGGATGGCCTGGATTCGAGCTCGCCCGGAGACAGGCTCGCCATGGCCTCCCTGTCGGAGTGGGCACGAGCCGAGGCGGAGACCCAGGGTGAACGCATCCGGCATGCCAAGCAGTACCTGCGCAGCCGGGGGCGGTGGATCGGAGGACAGCCGCCTTACGGACTCCGCGTCGACGCCGCGTCGGGGCAGCTGACGCCCGACCCCGAGTCCGCTGTGTACGCACGCCTGATCGCGGACGAGGCCCTCTCCGGCCGCCCGCTGGTGAAGATCGCCAGGCTGCTGAATGAATATGAGATCGCCGCGCCCAGAGGAGGTCTTTGGCAAGTGGGGTCACTGTCTCAACTGCTCCGGGCCCCGGCCTTCGCCGGACTGCTGCCCGAAACGGAGACCGTGTGGGACGAGAAGCGCGACTGCCGCAGGTACACAGGCGTTGTCCGGCCCTGTCTGGATCCGCAGACGGGGCAACCGGTCATGGTCGGCGAAGGAATTGTCACTCTGGAGGAACAACAGCGGATCGTCGCGGAACTGGAATCCAGAACCCGCCTGCGAGGCGACGGCGTGAAGCGGCCTGTGCGGGGACCGGCCCACTTGCTGACCGGACTGCTGTACTGCGATGTCGAGGGCTGTGGAGCGCGCATGAGCAGGAACGGGACGTCGTACGTGTGCCAGGGCGTGCGGTTGGGACACACCTGCCCGGGAGCACGGGCGATGGCCATCAGCGTCGAAGCGGCCGTAGTGGCTGCGGTGCTCATCCGACAACCGGGGGTGGCGGCGGAGTGGAACGACGGAGACATTCCGCGGAAGCGGGCGCTGCTGTCCGAAGTGGTGGAGAGAGTTTGGGTCACCAGAGCTGAAGGGAGAGGCCGACGGTTCGAGCCGGACAAGCGGCTTCGGATCGTCTGGGCTGCCGAAGGATCGCACGGAGGAGCCTCCCACCAGGTGTGATTGGCTGGGGTCATGGCAAAGCGTGCACCTGTCCGTGCCCCCGAGCTCATCGGCAAGGGCGGATGGATCAACACAGGGGACAAGGAACTCAGCCTTGCGGAGCTCCGCGGCCGGGTCGTAATTGTTGATTTCTGGACATTTTGTTGCGTGAACTGCCTGCACGTCCTGGATGAGCTCCGAGAGCTCGAGGAGAAGCACCGGGACACGGTCGTCGTCATCGGGGTGCACTCGCCGAAGTTCGTGCACGAGGCCGAGCATCAGGCGGTCGTCGATGCCGTGGAGCGGTACGGGGTGGAGCATCCGGTGCTCGACGACCCGGAACTCTCGACGTGGAAGCAGTACGCCGTGCGGGCCTGGCCGACGCTCGTCGTGATCGACCCCGAGGGGTATGTGGTCGCGCAGCACGCCGGTGAGGGGCATGTGCACGCCATTGAGCGGCTGGTCGAGGAGCTGGAGACCGAGCACGCCGCCAAGGGCACGCTGCGGCGCGGGGACGGGCCGTACGTGGCGCCGGAGCCGGAGCCGACGGCGTTGCGGTTCCCGGGGAAGGCCGTGCCGCTGCCGTCGGGGAACTACCTGGTGAGCGACACCACCCGGCATCAGCTGGTGGAGCTCGCCGAGGACGGCGAGAGCGTGGTGCGCAGGATCGGGTCCGGGGCGCGCGGGTTCGCCGACGGCGGCGAAGGCACCGCGGCCTTCAACGAGCCGCAGGGGATCGCCCTGCTCGACGACGGCTCCGTGGTCGTCGCCGACACCGTCAACCACGCGCTGCGGCGGCTGGACCTCACCACCGGCGAGGTCACCACCCTCGCCGGCACGGGCCGGCAGTGGTGGCAGGGCTCACCCACCTCGGGCCCGGCCCGCGAGGTCGACCTCTCCTCCCCCTGGGACGTCGCCTGGTGGCAGGAGAAGATCTGGATCGCCATGGCCGGTGTGCATCAGCTGTGGGTGTACGACCCGGCTGACGCCACGGTGGCCGTCGCCGCCGGGACCACCAACGAGGGGCTGGTGGACGGGCCGGGCGGCGAGGCCTGGTTCGCGCAGCCGTCCGGGCTGGCCGCGACACCGGAGCGGCTCTGGCTGGCCGACTCCGAGACGTCGGCCCTGCGCTGGGTGGAGCCGGACGGTTCGGTCCACACGGCCGTCGGCACCGGCCTGTTCGACTTCGGGCACCGGGACGGCGCCGCCGAACAGGCCCTGCTGCAGCACCCGTTGGGTGTCACCGCGCTGCCGGACGGGTCCGTCGCGGTCTGCGACACGTACAACCACGCCCTGCGCCGCTACGACCCGGCGACCGGTGAGGTGACGACCCTGGCCACGGACCTGCGCGAGCCCAGCGACGCGGTGCTCGCCGGCGACGACATCGTGGTCGTGGAATCGGCCCGGCACCGGCTGACCCGGCTGCGGCTGCCCGAGGAGGCCGTGCGGGTGCCGGACGTGGCCCACCGCACGCAGCGGGAGGCCACCGAGGTCACCGCCGGGCGACTCCGACTGGACGTGATCTTCCAGGCCCCGGCGGGCCAGAAGCTGGACACCCGCTACGGGCCCTCGACGCGTCTGCTCGTCTCGTCCACCCCGCCGGAGCTGCTGCGCAGCGGCGAGGGCGCGGGAACAGACCTCTCCCGCGCCCTCGACCTCGACCCTGCCGTGAAGGAGGGTGTGCTGCACGTCTCCGCGATGGCCGCCTCCTGCGACGACGACCCGGCCAACGAGTACCCCGCCTGCCACGTCCACCAGCAGGACTGGGGCGTACCCGTCCGCCTCACGGAGGCGGGGACGGACCGGCTGCCGCTGGTGCTGGCCGGGATGGACGCCTGATCCGGCGGATCTTCCTGGGCGTCACACCCCGTATCCGTCGCTGTAGCCGTCGCGCGGGTGCCGTCCGTCGTTCGCGACCGGCGTCGTGGGGGGCACCACCACGCGCCGGCGCCTGGCGATACTGCTGAACGTCGTGACGCCGATCAGTCCGACGATCATCAGAATGATGCCGACCAGGTCGAGGTTGACCCCCTGCATGTCCCAGTCGGTCGCGAACGTGAGGATGGCTCCCACGGCGATGAGGATGATGCATCCGCCGAGGCCCATGTTGTGTCGCCTCCCTGTACGGCCCGGTCCTTCCGGCCCGCACACCGGGTACCCCGGTAGGCAACACCCATGCGGTGACGCCTCGTTCCGCCTCTCGGGCTACCGCTCCAGGAACGCCGTCAGCGCGTTCGCGAGGAGGAACGGGTCGTCGGCGCCGCACAGTTCGCGGACGCTGTGCATCGACAGGATGGCCACGCCGATGTCGACGGTCTTGATGCCGTGCCGGGCGGCGGTGATCGGGCCGATCGTGGTGCCGCAGGGCATGGAGTTGTTGGAGACGAAGGACTGGAAGGGCACGCCCGCCTGCCCGCAGGCCGCCGCGAACTCGGCGCGGCCCGAACCGTCCGTGGCGTAGCGGTTGTTGACGTTGACCTTGAGGATCGGGCCGCCGTTGACACGTGGGTGGTGCGTCGGGTCGTGCCGCTCCGCGTAGTTGGGGTGGACGGCGTGGCCCGTGTCGGAGGACAGACAGACCGTGCCGGCGAAGGCGCGGGCCCGGTCCTCGTAGGAGCCGCCGCGTGCGAACACCGACCGCTCCAGCACGTTGCCGAGCAGCGGCCCGTCCGCGCCGGTGTCCGACTGGGAGCCGTTCTCCTCGTGGTCGAAGGCGGCCAGGACCGGGATGGACGCCGGGTTCGACGCGCCGGAGGCCACGGCCGCGAGGGCCGCCGTGCCGGCGTGCACCGAGAGCAGGTTGTCCATGCGCGGGCCGGCCAGCAGTTCGCGGTCGCGGCCCAGGTAGGCGGGCGGTTCCACGGAGTGCGTCATCAGGTCCCAGCCGGTGACCTCGCCCGCGGGGAGGCCGGCCGTCTCCTCCAGGAAGGCGATCAGGTCGCCGTCGCGGACGTCGTTGCCGAGGCCCCAGATCGGCTGCAGGTGCCGCTGCTTGTCGAGCTTGAGTCCGTCCGCCGTCACCGAGCGGTCCAGGTGGATGGCGAGCTGCGGGACGCGCAGCAGCGGCCGGTCGACGTCGACCAGGCGCGTCGAGCCGTCGCGCAGGGTCAGCCGGCCGGCGAGGCCAAGGTCGCGGTCCAGCCAGGAGTTGAGCAGCGGTCCGCCGTAGATCTCCACGGCCACCTGGCGCCAGCCGTGCGCCCCGCTGTCGGGGAGCGGCTTGACGCGCAGGTTGGGGGAGTCGGTGTGGGCGCCGACGATCCGGAACGGCGTGTGGGGCGCGGCGCCCTCCGGCACGTACCAGGCGACGATCGCGCCGCCGCGCAGCACGTACTTGCCGCCGCTCGTCCCCTCCCAGGCGTCCGTCTCCGCGACCTGCCGGAAGCCCGCCTTCTCCAGCCGCTCGGCGGCGGTCGCCACGGCGTGGTACGGCGACGGGCTCGCCGCCAGGAAGGTCATGAGGTCGTCGGTGTGGCCGCGGTCGAAGCGGGCTGGTTCGCTCATGGGTTCACCTTAACGACGGACGAGGGCCTGTTCCCGGGGAAGAGAACAGGCCCTCGAACAGAGAGACGGAGAGAGGTGGCGGAGGACTAGAACGCGGCCTCGTCCAGCTCCATCAGGTCCAGCTCGACGCCTTCGGCGATCTTGCGGGCCAGGGTGACGCCGGGCAGGACGTTGGCCGCGAAGAACTTCGCCGCGGCGATCTTGCCGGTGTAGAAGGCCACGTCCTTGGAGGACACAGCCTTGGCGGTGGCCGTCTCCAGCTTCTCGGCGGCGACCGCGGCCCCCTTGAGCAGCAGGTAGCCGACGACGACGTCACCGGAGGCCATCAGCAGGCGGGTGGTGTTCAGGCCCACCTTGTAGATGTTCTTGACGTCCTGCTCGGTGGCCGCGAGGTCGGTGAGCATCAGGCCGACGATGGCCTCCAGCTCGACGGCCGCCTTGGCGAGGTGCTCGCGGGCACCGGCCAGTTCCTCGCCGCCCGTGCCGAGGGCCAGGAACTTCTTGATGTCCTCGGCGAGGGAGTTCAGCGCGGCGCCCTGGTTGCGGACGATCTTCCGGAAGAAGAAGTCCTGGCCCTGGATCGCCGTGGTGCCCTCGTACAGGGTGTCGATCTTGGAGTCCCGGATGTACTGCTCGATCGGGTACTCCTGGAGGAAGCCGGAGCCGCCGAAGGTCTGCAGCGACTGGGCGAGCTGCTCGTAGCCCTTCTCGGAGCCGTAGCCCTTGACGATGGGCAGCAGCAGGTCGTTCAGGGCCTCCAGGTCGGAGATGTCCTCGCTCGCGGCCTCCTTGACCTGGATCTCGTCCTGGACGGAGGCCGTGTAGAGCACCAGGGCGCGCATGCCCTCCGCGTACGCCTTCTGCGTCATGAGGGAGCGGCGCACGTCGGGGTGGTGGGTGACGGTGACCTTGGGCGCGGTCTTGTCCATGAAGTTCGCCAGGTCGGGGCCCTGGACGCGCTCCTTGGCGTACTCCAGCGCGTTCAGGTAGCCCGTGGAGAGCGTGGAGATCGCCTTCGTGCCGACCATCATGCGGGCGAACTCGATGATGCGGAACATCTGGCGGATGCCGTCGTGCTTGTCGCCGATCAGCCAGCCCTTGGCGGGGTGCTGGTCGCCGAAGGTCATCTCGCAGGTGTTGGAGGCCTTCAGGCCCATCTTGTGCTCGACGTTGGTGGCGTAGGCGCCGTTGCGCTCGCCCAGCTCGCCGGTCTCGAAGTCGAAGAGGTACTTCGGGACGAGGAAGAGGGACAGGCCCTTGGTGCCGGGGCCGGCGCCCTCGGGGCGGGCCAGCACGTAGTGGAGGATGTTCTCCGACATGTCGTGCTCACCGGACGTGATGAAGCGCTTCACGCCCTCGATGTGCCAGGAGCCGTCCTCCTGCTGCACGGCCTTGGTGCGGCCGGCGCCCACGTCGGAGCCCGCGTCGGGCTCGGTGAGCACCATCGTGGAGCCCCACTGCTTCTCCGTGGCGAACTTGGCTATGTGCTTCTGGACCTCGTTGCCCTCCTCGAAGAGGATGCCGGCGAAGGCCGGGCCCGAGGAGTACATCCACACGGCCGGGTTGGCGCCCAGGATGAGCTCGGCGTACGCCCAGATCAGGGAGCGGGGCGAGGTGGTGCCGCCGATCTCCTCGGGCAGGCCGAGGCGCCAGTACTCGGAGTCCATGAAGGCCTGGTAGCTCTTCTTGAAGGACGCGGGGACCGGCGCGGTGTTGGTCTCCGGGTCGAAGACCGGCGGGTTGCGGTCGGCGTCGATGAAGGACTCCGCCAGCTCGTTCTCCGAGAGACGGGTCAGCTCCTCCAGGATGCTCTTCGCGGTCTCGACGTCCATCTCCCCGAACGGACCGGTGCCGTACACCTTGTCCCGCCCGAGTACCTCGAAGAGGTTGAACTCGATGTCGCGGAGATTCGACTTGTAGTGCCCCATGGCGACGGCTCCCGGCTCCGTAGAGAGATCGGCGAGGCACTGGATCCTCGCGCTAGTTCACGTACCAACAAGTAGCTACGATGATGCTACCCGTCGGTAATAAGAAGCAACCCCGAACCGGTCATCTGTGACGCGTGGCTCATACCGGCATCGTGGAGGCACGGAGCCCCGCTCTCGGTACGCTTGCGCCCATGTACGGCTACGACCAGACAGCGGGCCCGCAAGCGCAGTACGCCCCTCCGCAGCAGCCGATGTCCGGCGGGTACGGGCAGCAGCCGCCGCTGTACCCCGAGCCGTCCCCGCCCTCCCTCACGGACGCGGTGCGGGCGTTCACGACCGGGCAGATGGCCGCCGAGGACTTCCAGCAGGCCTTCGCGACGTCGAAGGTCTACTGCCCGCGCGGCGACAACCCCGGCTTCCTCGCGCTGCACAACACCCAGCAGCCGGTGATCCCGATGTTCAGCACGCTCAAGGAGCTGCGCCGGTACGCGGGCAAGGAGTCCAAGTACTTCGTGATCACCGGTTCCGAGGTGCTGGACCTGCTGCCGACCGGCTACGGGTTCGTCCTCGACATGGAGGGCGAGCACCGGATGGTGTTCGACGCGAAGGCCGTCGAGCAGA
Source organism: Streptomyces sp. NPDC057099 (assembly GCF_042671245.1). Taxonomy (NCBI): domain Bacteria; kingdom Bacillati; phylum Actinomycetota; class Actinomycetes; order Kitasatosporales; family Streptomycetaceae; genus Streptomyces; species Streptomyces sp. NPDC057099. The sequence continues at coordinate 105,671 of NZ_JBHUTX010000019.1, read as the reverse complement.
TGGTCGAGTTCGCGATGCGCCGTATGTATGGCGGCTGACCTGCCTATTTCGGCAGGCGCAGTGCCAGGCCGTCCAGGACGACCTCCAGGCCGTAGGTGAACTTGTCGTCCCGGATCCGGGCGGGGTCGATGGCCTGGCCGGCGTTCCTGGCGTCGGCTGCCGCCAGGTGGTCGTATTCGGCGGAGGCCTCCCGGGCCGCGGGCAGCAGCCGGGCGACGAACTCCGACTCGGTCTCGCCGGAGCGGGCGACCGTGGTGAGCCAGGCGGCCTCCGTGGTGCTCATGCCGATGACGTACGAGAAGACCGCGTCGATCGCGCGGCTCGGCTCGGGGAATCCCGCCGCGGTGAACAGCGCCGCGAGCCGCTCGGAGAAGGTCATGTAGTTGGGCCCGAGGTAGGCGAGCCCGGCCTGGCCCAGGACCAGGGTCAGCCAGGGGTGCCGTAGCGCCGTCGTACGGAAGGATCCCGCGGCCTCGGTCACCGCCGCGCGCCAGTCGGGGCCGCCGGCCTGCGGGACGTGGATCTCGGCGGCGACCTCGTCCACCGCCAGCTCCATCAGCTCGTCCTTCGTGGCGACGTGCCGGTAGAGGGACGTCGCGCCGGCGTTCAGGCGGGCGCCGAGCTTGCGCATGCTGAGCGCCTCGATGCCGTCGGCGTCGAGCATCGCGATCGCCTCCCGCACGATCGCGTCCCTGCTGAGCGCGGGCTGGTCGGAGCGGCGCTGCTCGCGGGTCCATACGGACGGGATGGGGTTCTTGTCCTTCGTCCTGCTCATCGCGAGTTCCTCCTGCTGCTCATCGTGAGTCCTCCTGCCGGACCTCGGCTCTTTGGTGCGAACAGCGTGCGCATTCAGCGTACAGAACTCAAGGGTTGCGCACACTGTTCCGATGTGCGTACAGTGTGCGCATCGAAGGAACGGTGTTCGCGGGAGGGGAAACGGAAATGGACGCTCGTAATCCACGCCGCTGGTGGATCCTGGTGGTGCTCTGCCTCAGCACGCTCGTGCTGGTCGTCGACAACATGGCGCTGACGGTGGCGGTGCCCACGCTGACCGAGGACATCGGGGCGAGCGCCCAGAGCATGCAGTGGATCCTCGACTCCTACATCCTGGTCTTCGCCGGACTGCTGCTGACCTCGGGAAGCCTGGGGGACCGGTTCGGGCGCCGGAAGGTGATGCTGATCGGCCTGATGCTCTTCGGGGCGGCCTCGCTGGGGGCGGTGTTCTGCTCCACGCCGGGTGAGCTGATCGCGGTGCGGATCGTGATGGGGGTCGGCGGTGCGCTGATCATGCCGTCGACGCTGTCCATCCTGATCACCGTCTTCGAGGAGGACGAGCGGCCCAAGGCGATGGCGGCCTGGGGCTCGGTGTCGATGCTGGGGCTGGTCGGCAGCCCGGTCCTCGGCGGTGTGCTGATCGACCACTTCGCCTGGCAGGCCGTCTTCCTGATCAACGTCCCGATCGTCGCGCTGGCGCTGCTGGCCGGTGTGCTGCTGATGCCGGAGTCCAAGGCGCCGTGGCAGAAGCCGGACCCGCTGGGCGCGGTGCTGTCGGCCGTGGGCATGACCGCCCTGGTGTGGTGGATCATCGAGATCCCGCAGCACGGCGCCTTCGAAGGCCGTTCCCTGCTGGTCCTGGCCGTCGCGGTGGCCGCCCTGGCCGGCTTCGTGATCTGGGAGAACGTCACCGCCTCGCCGATGGTCCCGCTGGTCCTCTTCAAGAACCGCAACTTCAGCGGGGGCTCGCTCTCCCTGTCGCTCGTCCAGATCGGCAACGCCGGCCTGCTGCTGGTCCTGACCCAGTACCTCCAGTTCGTGCTCGGCTACTCCGCCGTCAAGGCGGGCCTGGCCTTCCTGCCGCTGGCCGTGGCCGCGCTGGCCGGTAACGCCGCCGGGGCCCAGCTCGCCGTGAAGGCCGGGAACCGGGTCGTCATCCTCGCCGGGATGCTGCTGATGGCCGCCTCCTTCGGGCTGCTGACCACGCTCAGCGCCGACAGCGGGTTCACGGTCCCGGCCGTGGCGCTCGGGATCCTGGGCCTCGGTGCGGGCCTCGCCATGCCGGCCGCGGTGGCCGCGCTGATGGGCACCATCCCCGAGGACAAGGCGGGCGTCGGCTCGGCCCTCAACGACACCATCCAGCAGTCCGGCACCGCCCTCGGTATCGCGATCCTCGGCTCCCTGCTCTCCAGCGGCTACGCCGACGCGATGCCGGCCGGCGCCCCCGAGCAGGCGAAGGAGTCGATCGGCGGGGCCCTGGCGGTCGCCAGCGGCGACACGGGCCTGGTCCGGGCGGCCCGCGAGGCCTTCACCGCCTCGATGTCGACGACCTTCACGATCAGCGCGATCGGTGTCCTGGCGGCGGCCGTGGTGGCCACGCTGGTGATGCGGGACCGCAAGGCCGAGCCCTCCGGGGCCGAGAATGAGGATCACCGGCTGGCTGCCTGACCTCGGCGGACGAAGGCCGGCACCCCACTTCGGGGTGTCGGCCTTCCGTCATGCCGGTGTCCATGTCGGTCTTCCGGGGTTCGGGCCGTCCTCCGCTGGGAATGCCCTCCCGGTTTTCTCTGTTTGGGGTGGCAGGAAGTTCAACGCTCAACTAAACTTGGGCGTACACGAGGAGGAACCGACATGCCTGCAGTGACCGTCGAGAACCCGTTGACGCTGCCCCGCGTGACCGCGCCGACCGACGCCGTGGCACGTCCCGTGCTCGCCGTCACGACCGCTCCGAGCGGTTTCGAGGGCGAGGGCTTCCCGGTGCGCCGGGCGTTCGCGGGGATCAACTACCGTCATCTCGACCCGTTCATCATGATGGACCAGATGGGCGAGGTGGAGTACGCGCCGGGTGAGCCGAAGGGCACGCCCTGGCACCCGCACCGCGGCTTCGAGACCGTCACGTACATCATCGACGGGATCTTCGACCACCAGGACAGCCAGGGTGGTGGCGGCACCATCACCAACGGCGACACCCAGTGGATGACGGCCGGCTCGGGCCTGCTGCACATCGAGGCCCCACCGGAGCATCTCGTCATGTCCGGCGGGCTCTTCCACGGCCTCCAGCTGTGGGTGAACCTCCCGGCCAAGGACAAGATGATGGCGCCGAGGTACCAGGACATCAGGGGTGGCAACGTCCAGCTGCTCACCACGCCCGACGGCGGGGCGCTGCTGCGGATCATCGCCGGTGAGCTGGACGGGCACGCGGGCCCGGGCGTCACGCACACCCCGATCACGATGGTCCACGCGACCCTCGCGCCGGGTGCGGAGCTGACCCTGCCGTGGCGTGAGGACTTCAACGGCCTGGCGTACGTCCTGGCCGGCCGGGGCAGCGTCGGAGCCGACCGCCGCCCGGTCCACACGGGCCAGACGGCCGTCTTCGGCGCGGGCTCCTCGCTGACCGTCCGCGCGGACGAGAAGCAGGACTCGAACACGCCGGACATGGAGGTCGTCCTGCTCGGCGGCCAGCCGATCCGCGAACCCATGGCCCACTACGGCCCGTTCGTCATGAACACCCGTGAGGAACTCCAGCAGGCGTTCGAGGACTTCCAGAAGGGCCGGCTGGGCACGATCCCGGCCGTGCACGGAATGACGGAGGGCGGCCTTTAAGCGCCGCTGAGCCGGGTACGGTACGACAAGGCCCGAAGCCGCAAGTTCGAGTTGCGACTTCGGGCCTGTCTTGTCGGTGTTGCTACGGCAGCACGTAGAACGGAGCGCCGTTCGGGGCGCGTCCCACCTGTCGCACGCATTCCTGCTCGGACAGCAGCTCAAGGCTGTCGTGGACGCGGTCGGTCGACAGCCCGGTGCAGACGGAGATCTCCTCCGCGCTGTAACCGGCGCCGCCGTGCAGCAGCGCCGGCGCCAGGTGGGCGGCCACCGCGTGGACGTCCTCGGTGACGACGAGGTTCCTGGCCTTCCAGTTGGCCAGAAGCTGCTGCGGTGTCAGCTCCGGGGCCTGGACGGGGCGGGTGCGGTCGTCGGAGCGGCGCAGCGTCTTGGTGATGTCGCGGAGCATCTCGACGATCGTGTTCTGCTTGTCGTCGATCTGCCGTAGCGCCGCGTCCGTCCGGGTGCCGCGCTCTTCGAGCCGGACGAGGGCGTCGGCGAGCTGCGGGGGTACGGCGTAGGCGGTGGGGGCGGTGGGAGCGGCGGGTTGTACGGGGGCCGGTTCCAGGGAGTAGGAGCCGTCGCGCTGGATGGTGGCGATGACTTCGGAGACCCAGGTCTTGAAGGGCTGGGCCTCCGGTTTGGTGCAGCCGTTGACCAAGCGGATCAGACCCTGGAGGTCGACGAGGTTCATGTCTCGCCGCCATCCCCGACCTGCGGGAACGCTGAGAGAGTGACCTCCAGTCACTGTCTCGATATTCTCTCGGTTCTCTTCGGGGACGTGGTCGAGGAGCGCCTTCCGGGGAGTCGTGTACCCCAGCTCCTTACAGACGTCGACGGCCGGGAACCAGTGCGTCCCGTCCGGCATCGTCAGCCTCCGCACGCGTGCCCCTGTGGCCGCGTACACGAAGTCGTTGATGTCGATCGCGTCTTTGCGCGAGTTGTTCTGCTCGTTCATCGAGCATCACCTCCGCCTCGGAACGTAGGCCCGAGAAAGGTGCAACTCGCCGCGATAGTAAAGATGTTCACCTGAAAGTAGACAGACGCATCGATTCTGTCGACGGCGTCAGCCCTTCACGTCCTCGACGAACGCCGACCACGCGGCGGCGCCGAAGAGCAGCGCCGGGCCGGTGGGGTTCTTGCTGTCGCGGACGGGGGTGAGGTCCGGGTGGCCGTCGGCGACCTCCAGGCAGCTGCCGTTGTCGCCGCCGCTGTGGGTGGACTTGCGCCAGCCGGTCAGGGTGGATGCGTTGAGGCGTGCGTCGGCCACTTCCACGCAGTCGCCGTTGTCGCCGCCGCTGTGGGTGGACTTGCGCCAGGCGGTGAGGGCTGACGCGTCAGGGATGTGGTGGGCGCTCATGGTCGTCGTAGCCCTCCGCCGCCGATTCGATGAGGTCGAGGGACGCCTCCGGTGGCAGTGCGGCGGCCCTGGTCAGATCGTATGCGTCGCGGTAACGGCGGACCAGGGACGGATCGTCGGTCAGTGAACCGGTGTACAGCGCCTCTACGTACGCCATGTCAGGTGCATCGGCGAAACGCATCAGGCTCACCATGCTGTTCATGGTCGCGTGGATTCCCACGCTGAACGGGACCACTTGGACCAGGACCCGGCCGGAGCGCCCCAACCGGGCGATGTGCCTGAGCTGTTCGGCCATGACGGCCGGGCTGCCGACCACGGTCCGGATGACGGCCTCGTTCAGGATCGCCCACACGCGCGGGGTCTCCGGGTTCTCCAGGATGCGGGCACGCTCCAGCCTGTTGACGACCTTCCTGTCAATGTCGTCCGCCGTGGCGTGGGGCCGGAAACCGCGGAACACGGCTCGCGCGTACGCCTTCGTCTGCAACAGCCCCGGCACCAGGGAAACCGCGAACTCCTCGATGAACACGGCAAGCCGCTCCGCCTCCGCCGCCTCCTGGAAGTGTTCCGCGAAACGGGCCTTGGCGAGGGTGTCCCGCCAGCGTTCGAAGAAGCCGTCCGTGCCGAGCACCTGGTCCAGGCGCTTCGCGTCCGCCGGGTTGGGGGTGCGGCGGCCCGCCTCGTAGTGGGCGATGAGGGACGGCGAGCACACGACCATCTCGGCCAGTTCCCCCTGGGTCAGGCCCGCCGTCTCGCGTCTGCGGCGCAGCTCGTCGCCGTAGCGCTGCTCGTTGGACTGCCTGCCCCGGGGCCCCGTTCGACCTGTCATTCCGTCAACGGTAGCCGCGCACAGTAATGGCGTGGATGCGAAAAGTGAGATCGGTGGGCTACGGCGACTCGTAGAGCTCGAACCAGATGGACTTGCTCTCGCCGCGTGGGTCCACGCCCCAGGCGTGCGCGAGGAGTTCGATCAGGACCAGGCCGCGGCCGGAGGACGCCAGCTCGCCGGGTCTGCGCATGTGCGGCAGGTCGTCACCGCCGTCGGTGACCTCGATCCGCAGCCGCCGCTCCCCCACCGCGCCGGTGATCTCGGCGACGAGCAGCGCGTCGGAGTCGGTGTGCACGAGGACGTTCGTCAGCAGCTCGGACAGCAGCAGCACCGCCGAGTCGACCTGGTCTTGCGAGGACCAGTCGTGCAGCAGCTCGCGCAGCTGCTGCCGGGCCGCGGCGACCCGCTCGGGCTCGGCCTGCGCGACCGTCAGCACCGTACGCCGCACCGGGCGCTCCGCGGTCAGGGTGTCGCCGCACCCGCAGCCGTCGCCCTCCCGGCTGAGCAGCAGCATCGCGATGTCGTCCTCGCGGCGGTCGGCCAGCGGGCCGGTGGTGTGGTGCGAGGACGGGCCGTGCACGGCCTGTACGAGGGTGTCGGCGAGTTCCTCCAGGTCGCCCTTGTGCTCCTCGAGGATCACGCGCAGCCGCCGCCAGCCGGTGTCCAGGTCGTGGCCGCCGGTCTCGATCAGGCCGTCCGTGCAGATCAGCATGGTCTCGCCGGGTTCCAGCGCGAGCCGGGTCGTGGGGTAGTCCGCGTCCGGGTCGATGCCGAGCGGCAGGCCGCCCGACGTCGGCCGGGTCAGCACCGTGCCGTCGGCCATCCGGAACGCCGGGTCCGGGTGCCCGGCACGGGCGATGTCCAGCACCCCCGTCGCCGGGTCGACCTCGACGTACACGCAGGTCGCGAAGCGCGGGTCGGACGAGTCCTCGTCGCTGATGCCGTGCAGGAAGCGGGCGGCACGGGACAGCACCGCGTCCGGCCGGTGGCCCTCCGAGGCGTAGGCCCGCAGGGCGATCCGCAGCTGGCCCATCAGGCCCGCCGCATGGACGTCATGCCCCTGGACATCGCCGATGACCAGCGCGAACCGCCCGTTCGGCAGCGGGATCACGTCGTACCAGTCGCCGCCGACCTGGAGTCCGCCGCCGGTGGGCACGTAGCGGGCGGCGAGGCTCATGCCCGGGATGCGCTGCGAACCGAGCCTCGGCAGCATCGTGCGCTGGAGCCCGTCGGTCAGGGCCCGTTCGCTCTCGGCCACGCCCGCCCGGGTCAGGGCCTGCGCCAGCATCCGCGCCACCGTCGCCAGCACGGACCGCTCGTCCGGTGTGAAGGCGACCGGGTAGGTGAAGGCGGCCATCCACGCGCCCATCGTGCGGCCGGCCACGGTCAGCGGCAGGAACGCCCAGGAGCGGCGGCCGAAGCGCTCGGCCAGCGGCCAGGTCAGCGGATAGCGGGCCTTGTACTGCTCCGGGGAGGACAGATACACGGCCCGGCCGCTGCGCGCCGCCTCGGCGGCCGGGTAGTCCGTGTCCAGCGGCATGTCCGAGAACGGGCTCTCGTCGCCCATCTGTTGCCCGTGGTGGCCGATGATCGTCAGCCGGTCGCCCGCCACGCCGAACACCGCGAGCCCGTCCGGCGAGAACCCCGGCATCGACAGATTGGCCGTGACCCGCAGCACCTCCTGCGTGGAGCGCGCCTCGGCCAGCGCCCGGCCCGCGTCCAGCAGGAACGCCTCCCGCGAGCGCCGCCAGTCACCGGTGACCGCGCTGCGCCCGGCCGCGGTGCCCGGCGTCGGCTCCGTCACCTCCTGGAGCGTGCCGATCAGCCGGTACGCCTTGTGGACCCGGTCGAAGGACGGCTTGGAGCGGCTGCGGACGACGCGGACGATCCGGCCCTGCTCGTCCATGACGCGGATCCGCACCTCGGCGAGGGTGCCCTCGGCGACGGCGAGCTGGACCACGCCGGTGATCTCGTTCCAGTCGACCGGGTGCAGCCGGGCCCTGGCCTGCGCCTCCGTGAGGCTGACCTGCTCGGCGGGCAGCCCGAGTAGCCGTGCCGCCTCGGCGTCGACCGTGACCAGCCCGGTAGCGGTGTCCCAGTGCCATAGGCCGGTCGCGAGGGCGGCGAGGGCCTCCCCCACGGCGGGCAGGGGCTCGCCAGTGCGCATTGCCCTACTTTAAGAAGAGGGGATCGCAGACTGCCACCGAAGACCGAAGTGTGCTCGATCGTTAACTGTGGAGAGCCGATCTTGCCCTGCCCGGTACGCTGGGGACCAGTTTCACGTGAAACACAGACCCCGATCAGCGAAGACTGGATGAACGACGATGCATCGGTACAGGTCCCACACCTGCGGCGAGCTCCGCGCCTCTGACGTCGGCACCGACGTCCGGCTGAGTGGCTGGCTGCACAATCGGCGCGACCTGGGCGGCATCCTCTTCATCGATCTGCGCGATCACTACGGCATCACGCAGCTCGTCGCCCGTCCCGGCACGCCCTCCTACGAGGCTCTCGACAAGCTCTCCAAGGAGTCGACCGTCCGCATCGACGGCAAGGTCGTCTCCCGCGGCGCGGAGAACATCAACCCCGAGCTGCCGACCGGTGAGATCGAGGTCGAGGTCGGCGACGTCGAGCTGCTCGGCGCGGCCGCCCCGCTGCCCTTCACCATCAACGCCGAGGACGGGGTCAACGAGGAGCGGCGCCTTGAGTACCGCTTCCTGGACCTGCGCCGCGAGCGCATGCACCGCAACATCATGCTGCGCACCGCGGTCATCTCGGCGATCCGGCACAAGATGACGGCGCTGGGCTTCAACGAGATGGCGACGCCGATCCTGTCCGCGACCTCCCCCGAGGGCGCCCGCGACTTCGTCGTCCCGTCCCGTCTGCACCCGGGCAAGTTCTACGCCCTTCCGCAGGCGCCCCAGCAGTTCAAGCAGCTGCTGATGATCTCCGGCTTCGACCGCTACTTCCAGATCGCGCCCTGCTTCCGCGACGAGGACGCCCGCGCGGACCGCTCGCCCGGCGAGTTCTACCAGCTCGACGTCGAGATGAGCTTCGTCGAGCAGGAAGACGTCTTCCAGCCGGTAGAGAAGCTGATGACCGAGCTGTTCGAGGAGTTCGGCGGCGGACGCCACGTCACCTCGCCGTTCCCGCGGATCCCGTTCCGCGAGGCGATGCTCAAGTACGGCTCCGACAAGCCGGACCTGCGCGCCCAGCTCGAACTCGTCGACATCACCGACATCTTCGAGGGCTCGGAGTTCAAGGCGTTCGCCGGCAAGCACGTGCGGGCCCTGCCGGTGCCGGACGTCTCGGCGCAGCCCCGCAAGTTCTTCGACCAGCTCGGTGACTTCGCCGTCACTCAGGGCGCCAAGGGCCTGGCCTGGGTCCGCGTCGCCGAGGACGGCTCGCTGTCCGGCCCGATCGCGAAGTTCCTCACCGAGGAGAACGTCGCCGAGCTGACCAAGCGCCTGTCCCTGGCCGCCGGTCACGCCGTGTTCTTCGGCGCGGGCGAGTTCGACGAGGTCTCGAAGATCATGGGCGCGGTGCGGGTCGAGGCCGCCAAGCGCGCCGGGCACTTCGAGGAGAACGTCTTCCGCTTCTGCTGGATCGTCGACTTCCCGATGTACGAGAAGGACGAGGAGACCGGCGCGATCGACTTCTCGCACAACCCCTTCTCGATGCCGCAGGGCGGTCTGGAGGCCCTGGAGACCCAGGACCCGCTGGACGTCCTGGGCTGGCAGTACGACATCGTCTGCAACGGCGTCGAGCTGTCCTCCGGCGCGATCCGGAACCACGAGCCGGAGATCATGCTCAAGGCCTTCGAGATCGCCGGGTACGACCGTGAGACGGTCGAGGAGAAGTTCGCCGGCATGCTGCGCGCCTTCCGCTTCGGCGCCCCGCCGCACGGCGGCATCGCCCCGGGCGTCGACCGCATCGTCATGCTGCTCGCCGACGAGCCCAACATCCGCGAGACCATCTCCTTCCCGCTCAACGGCAACGCCCAGGACCTGATGATGGGCGCGCCGACGGAGCTGGAGGAGGCACGGCTGAGGGAGCTGCACCTGTCGGTGCGCAAGCCGCAGCCGAAGTAGGACCACGAGGGCTCCTCTGGGGCCCTTTGTGAACCGTAGGTGGCTCGGAACCGGCGTCGGTTCCGAGCCACTTTCGTACCCAGGGCGTTTACCCAGCTCTTACCCAGGTTCCTGACAGACGCGCTCCCTAGCTTCCCTTCCCATGACGGGACAGGAAACGGCCCAAGGGCCGAAACACAAACGGGATCTGACACGCCGCAAGGTCGTCGCCGCGGGCGCCGGTGCGGTGGTGGCGGCGGGCGTCGGCGGTACGTTCGCGGCGGGCGCGTTCGCCGGGGAGGAGCCGAGAGCGGCGAAGAAGACGACCGCCGCCGGCGAGGCCTGCTACAAGCTGACCTCCGAGACCACCGAGGGCCCCTACTACATCGACGCGGACAAGCTCCGCCGGGACGTCACCGAGGACCAGGAGGGCATCCCGCTCACCCTGCGCCTCAAGGTGATCGACTCCGAGAGCTGCAAGCCCCTCGCGAACGCGGCCGTCGACATCTGGCACTGCAACGCGCTGGGCGTGTACTCGGGTTACGAGGACATGGGCAGCGGCGGCGGGGGCGGCGGTGGCGGTACGCCGCCCTCCGGTACGCCGACCGGCACGCCCACGGGTCCGCCTCCGGGCGGTGGCGGTGGTGGCCATCAGGAGCCCACCGACGACGAGCGCTATCTGCGCGGCACCTGGCGGACGGACAAGCAGGGCATCGTCGAGTTCCGTACGGTCTTCCCCGGCTGGTACCAGGGCCGCTGTGTGCACATCCACACCAAGGTGCATGTCAACGGCACCTGGACCAAGGCCGGTTACGAGGGCGGCACCACCTGCCACACCGGTCAGCTCTTCTTCGACGAGGAGTCCGTGCTGGCCTCCGCCGAGACCGAGCCGTACTCCACCAACACCACGACCCGCACCACCCTCGACGAGGACACCATCTACCCCGGCAACGGGACCGAGGGCGGGCTGCTGAAGCTCAAGTACCGGAAGAACGCCATCGCCAAGGGCGTCGTCGCCACCCTCACGATGGGGGTGGACCCCGAGGCGACGCAGGACGGCACGGGTGACGCGGTCCAGCCGGGCGCGTCGGCGTCGGCTTCCGCGAGCTGACGTAGCTGACGGACGAGGGTGTGTGGGGCGGGCGTCTACGAGACGTCCGCCCCACATTCACATACATGTACTTCTGCTCAATCCGTTGACCCGGAAGGCGGGCCTCCATAAGGTCCCTTCGAGAACGCGTACGTGATTGCTGTTCACGTATGTGCACATCGAGGGAGACAACGATGTCAGAAGCCGCGACCGCCATACCCGAGGCCGAGCAGCGAGCGGTGAGCAAGTTCCTGCGCCGCATGCTGCCGATCCTGGTCCTGATGCTGCTGGTCAACCAGATGGACCGGACGAACGTGGGCTTCGTCCAGAACGAACTGCGGGCCGACGTCGGAGTCAGCGCCACCGCCTACGGGCTCGGAGCGGGCCTGTTCTTCATCGGGTACGCCCTGTTCGAAGTGCCGAGCAACATGCTCCTGGAGCGGCTCGGTGCCCGGGTCTGGCTGACCCGGATCATGATCACCTGGGGCGCGGTGATCGTGGCGATGTGCTTCATCCACAACGTGTGGATGTTCTACTCGCTGCGCTTCCTGCTCGGTGTCGCGGAGGCCGGCTTCTTCCCCGGTGTGCTCCTGTACTTCACCCAGTGGCTGCCCGACTCCAGCCGGGGCCGGGCCAGTGCGATCTTCCTGGGCGGCTCGGCGACGGCGTACATCGTCACGGGCCCGATCACCGGCGCGCTGCTGGAGCTGCACGGCGCGGGCGGCATCGCCGGCTGGCGCTGGATGTTCGCCCTGGAGGGAGCCTTCTCCATCCTGGTCGGCTTCATCGCCGGGTTCTTCCTCGTCTCCCGGATCCAGGACGCCAAGTGGCTCACGCAGGAGGAGAAGGACGCGCTGAGCGAGGCGGTGGCCCGGGACAAGGAGTCGCGTGACCGGGCGCCGTCGGTGTCGCGCTGGAAGCTGCTCTTCCACCCGCAGGTGGCCGTCCTGACCTCGGTCTTCTTCGCGATGGCCCTCACCGGGTACGCGATCACCTTCTGGCTGCCGAGCCTGGTGGAGGAGATCGGCGGACTGTCGCCCTTCCAGATCGGCCTGCTGTCGGCGATCCCCTGGGTCTGTGCCGTCATCGCGATGTACACGATGAGCCACTTCACCGACCGCGCCCCGGACCGTCGCCCCTACCTGGCGGTCGCCCTGGTCCTCTCCGCCATCGGCACCTTCCTCGCCACCCTCGGCTCCCCCTGGTTCGGCCTCATCGCCCTCACGCTCGCCGCGGTCGGCGGCAAGTGCGCGGCCACCCTCTTCTGGCCGATGGCCCAGTCGGGCCTCGACCTCAAGATCGCCGCGCCGGGCCTGGCCCTGGTCAATTCCATCGGCAACCTGGGCGGCTTCGTGTCCCCGACGTTGTTCGGCTACCTGAAGGACACGACGGGCAGCACGAACGGCGGCCTCTACACCCTCTCCGCAGCGTCGATCCTGGCGGTGCTGGGCGTGGCGTTCGTACGGCACACGAACCGGGGCCCGCAGGTGGGCTCCGGGGGGCGTACGGAGGTCAAGGGCGAGGCCGCTGTGAGCTGACCACCGAGACACGGAGGCGCCCGGGGTGTGGGTAACCCCGGGCGCCTCTTGCGTTGTCCTGTCCGTCAGGCCGGGTCGTCGGCGAACAACTCCTCCGCCGTACCGGCCGTCAGGGAGCGGTCGAACCAGAGCGTGAGGGTGTCGAGGTCGGTGCAGGAGGTGATGCGGTCGCGGGTGGCCTCGGGGATGTCGATGCCACGCTTGTCCAGCACACTCAGGACGGACTCGGCTTTGCCTTCAGCCTTGCCTTCAGCCTTGCCTTCGAGGTACGTCTCCTCGAAGAGGGTTCCCCTGCCCGGGAAGTAAGTGGCGACCATCTTCTCCAGCTCTCTCCAGGTTTCCCGGACCGGAGTGTTCTCCAGGCCGATCTCAAGCCATTCGCACCAGTACTTCGCTGTGGCCTTGTCGAAGGACCGCATTCCGCGAGCCAGCATGTCCAGTATGGCGGCGGCGTTTTCGCTTTCGCTATGCACGATGGCCGAGAGCGTGGCCATGGCGGGCGCCCGGGCCACCATGCTCTCGTCGGTGATCTCCGGGACGTTGGCTGGGCCCAGGACGAAGGGGCGCGTGGCCTGGGTGGTCCAGGTGCCTACGCGGCTTTCGAAGGGGCCGGTTGCCCAGGAGGCGGTCGATCGGCTCTTGCAGACCGCGACGAGCAGCACGGGCATCCCGAACTTGGCGTGCAAGTGGGCGACGTAGTAGGCCCAGCTGGTCCCTTTGCCACGAGCCCGGTCGGTCTGAGCCTCGATGGCGATCAGGAAGCCGTCCCCCTCCGACGGCTCGATACGCAGCACCGTGTCCACACGGCGCTCCAGCGGCTTGATCTCCGTGGCGTCAGGGGTGAGCGCCTCGATGGTTGCCTTCGCGGGCGGTGGTAATCCCAGCGCTTCGAAGACGGGAGTGAGAACCTCCGGATGGTCCTGGAAAATCCGGTGGGAGGTCTCATGGGTTGATGTGACCATGTGCGCAAGCTAGGTCCATCGAGGAGCGGCGGAACCGGCGAATGGGCTGGGTTCACTCATTCGAGAGCGGAAGAAACGTTCTGTTCCGCCGCACGCCGGGCGGCAGGCTAGCGCGCCACGAACTGGGTCAGGATGGCCTGGACCTCGTAGATGTCGACGCCCTTGGTGAAGGTCTTCTGGATGGGGAGCTGGGAGCCGGAGAGCCAGATCTTGAGTTCAGCGTCCAGGTCGAAGGTGCCGGCGGTTTCCACCGCGAAGTGGGTGATGCTGCGGTAGGGGACCGAGTGGTATTCGACCTTCTTGCCGGTGATGCCCTGCTTGTCGATGAGGATCAGGCGGCGGTCGGTGAAGAGGATGGTGTCGCGGATGAGGAGGAACGCGGCGTGGACCTGTTCGCCGTGGCCGAGGAGGCGGGCGTAGTCCTGCTGGGCCGAGGCCGGGTCTACGGTGTGCGCGTTGCCGAAGAGTGCCATGGAAACCCCCGTGGTGAGTGGCGGCGGCCTGGTGGCCGGGTTGCCGTGCTTTGTGCGATCTTCGCAAAGCGCGGGGCCCGGGAGAAGGTGTTCGTTCTCCCGGGCCCCGCGCTGTAGCGAGCGTGTTACGACCGTTACGCCCCGACCTACTCGCCTTCGCCGCCGAAGCGGGTCTTGTACGACTCCAGGTCCTCGTCCGTGAGCTTGGCGAACAGGACGGGCGGGATGGTGAAGGGGGTGCCGGCGGGGATCGAGGTGAGGGACTTCGCCTCGTCCTCGGTGACCCAGGTCGCGGTGTCGTTCTCCAGGGAGAACGCCTCGCGCATCGTCTTCGCCGAGGTCGGGATGAACGGCTCGGAGACCACGGCGTAGAGGTGGATCAGGTTCATCGCCGTACGGAGGGTGAGCGCGGCGCCCTCCGGGTTGGTCTTGATCTCCAGCCAGGGGGCCTTCTCCTCCAGGTAGGAGTTGCCCGCCGACCACAGGGCGCGCAGCGCGGCCGCGGCCTTGCGGAACTGGATGGCCTCCATCTGGGACTCGTACTCCGCGAGCAGGCGGGCGACCTCCTCGCCCAGCTTCGCCTCCGCCTCGCCCGGCTCTGCGCCCGCCGGAACCTCGTCGCCGAAGCGCTTGCGGGAGAAGGACAGGACGCGGTTGACGAAGTTGCCGAGGGTGTCGGCGAGGTCCTTGTTGACCGTGGCCGTGAAGTGCTCCCAGGTGAACGACGAGTCGTCCGACTCGGGGGCGTTCGCCATCATGAAGTAGCGCCAGTAGTCGGCGGGCAGGATCTCGAGGGCGTCGTGGGTGAAGACGCCTCGGCGCTGCGACGTCGAGAACTTGCCGCCGTAGTAGTTCAGCCAGTTGAAGGCCTTGATGACGTCGACCTTCTTCCACGGGGCGCGGGTGCCCAGCAGGGTCGCGGGGAACATCACGCTGTGGAAGGGGACGTTGTCCTTGCCCATGAACTGCGTGTACTGGACGTCCGCGCCCGACTTCCACCACCAGGAGCGCCAGTCACGGTTCTCCGGGTCCTGGTCCGCCCACTCCTTCGTCGAGCCGATGTACTCGATCGGGGCGTCGAACCACACGTAGAAGACCTTGCCCTCGGCCGCCAGGTCGGGCCAGGTGTCGGCCGGGACCGGGACGCCCCAGTCCAGGTCACGCGTGATCGCCCGGTCGTGCAGGCCCTCGGTGAGCCACTTGCGGGCGATGGAGGAGGCCAGCACCGGCCAGTTGTCGGCGCGCTCGTCGACCCATGCCTCGACCTCGCCGGCCAGCACCGACTGGAGGAGGAAGAGGTGCTTGGTCTCGCGGACCTCCAGTTCGCTGCTGCCGCTGATCGCCGAGCGGGCGTCGATCAGGTCGGTCGGGTCCAGGACGCGGGTGCAGTTCTCGCACTGGTCGCCGCGGGCCTTGTCGTAGCCGCAGTGGGGGCAGGTGCCGATGATGTAGCGGTCCGGGAGGAAGCGGCCGTCGGTGATCGAGTACACCTGGCGGATCGCCCGCTCCTCGATGAAGCCGTTCGCCTTCAGCTCGCGGGCGATCTCCTGGGTGATCTCGTGGTTCTGCGGGGAGGAGCTGCGGCCGAAGTAGTCGAAGGCCAGGTTGAAGCCGTCGTAGATCGCCTTCTGCTGGTCGTGGGCCTGGGCGCAGAACTCGTCCACGGGGATGCCCTGCTCCTTGGCGGCGAGTTCCGCCGGGGTGCCGTGCTCGTCCGTGGCGCAGATGTACAGGACCTCGTGGCCGCGCTGGCGCAGATACCGCGAGTAGACGTCTGCCGGGAGCATGGACCCCACCATGTTGCCCAGGTGCTTGATCCCGTTGATGTACGGAAGGGCGCTGGTGATGAGGTGTCGAGCCATCGCGGGCTGCTCCCAAGTCGCTACGTGGGGTGACGATCTCGTGGTCTCGGTCGTCTACGGAACCTTGAAATCGTAGCTGACATGGGTACGCCGCCCGCTTCCCCTTTTACGGGGTGAGAAGCGGGCGGCGTGTGGTGGAGCTGTGTGGGTCTACGGGCGCCAGTTCGCCAGTACGCCCTCGTAGAGCTCCTTGTCCGTGAGCTCGCGGGGGGTTTCGCCGGCGAGGAAGTGGGACGTGTTGGGAGCCTTGAGCTTGCGGAGGTAGTCGAAGGCCTTGTTCTCCGGGTCGCCGAAGGCGACGAAGGAGAAGAAGACGGTGGGGTGGGACTTGGCCGCGTCGGTGAGGGCCTGGGTGGCGGGGGTCTTGGCGTCGGGGGCGCCGTCCGTCTGGAAGATCACCAGGGCGGGGGTGGTGGTTGTCGCTTCCTTGCTGTGGTGGGCGAGGACTGCTTCCACCGCCGCGTGGTAGCTGGTGCGGCCCATGCGGCCGAGGCTCGCGTGGAGGGTGTCGATCTTGTTCTCGTGGTCGGTGAGGGTGATCTCGCCGGTTCCGTCGAGTTCGGTGGAGAAGAAGACGACCTGGACCGTGGCCTCGGGGTCGAGGTGGGCGGCGAGGGCGAGGGTCTGTTCGGCGAGGGCCTGGGCGGAGCCGTCCTTGTAGTACGGGCGCATGGAGGCGGAGCGGTCGAGGACGAGGTAGACCTTGGCTCGGGTGCCGGTGAGGTTGTGGGCCTTGAGGGTGGTGGTGGCGGCCTTGTAGGCGGTGGTGAGGCCGGGGGCGGCGGACTTTACGCGGGTGAGGGGGAGGGCGGGGGTTGTGTCGCCCTCGGGTGCGGGTTCGGTGTCGGCGGGTGCGGGTGCGGGTGCGGGTGCGGGTGCGGGTGCGGGTGCGGGTGCGGGTGCGGGTGCCTCAGCCTCCGGCTGCGGCTTCAGTTCCGGCTCCGGCTCCGGCTCCGGCTGTGCCGTGGCGGGCTCGGGCTCGACGGCGGGCTGGGCGTCAGCGTCGGTCTCGGGCTCGGCCTCGGGCTTCGCCTCCGCCTCAGGCTTCGCTTCTTCCGGAGCCGCCTCGGGCTCGGCAGCGGCCGGCGCTGTGGCTTCCGCCTCATCGGCAGCAGGCGGCTGCTCCTCGGCGACGGCCGGCTCTTCGACGGCAGCCGTCTCCTCCAGGGCCTCCGCAGCCACCGGCTTCTCGGTGCCCTCGGGCTCCTCGGCGACAGCAGCCTTCTCTGTGGCTTCCGCGACCGCCGGTTCCTCGGCAACCGTCGGCTTCTCGGCGACCGCCGTCTCCTCCGCGGCCTCCGCAGCCACTGGCTCCTCGGCGACCTTGGGCTTCTCGGCGACGGCAGGTTCCTCGGCGACCGTCAGCTCCTCCGCGGCAGCCGGCGTCTCCGCAGCTTCGGCAGCCACCGGCTCCTCGGCGACAGCCGCCTTCTCCGCGGCCTCCGCGACCACCGGCTCCTCGACGACCGTCGGCTCCTCGGTAACCGTCGGCTCCTCGACGACCGCAGCCTTCTCCGAGACCACCGGCTCCTCGACGGCCGTCGGCTCCTCGGTAACCGTCGGCTCCTCGACGACCGCAGCCTTCTCCGCGACCGTCGGCTTCTCGGCGGCCGTCGGCTCCT
Source organism: Streptomyces sp. NPDC057099 (assembly GCF_042671245.1). NCBI lineage: Bacteria > Bacillati > Actinomycetota > Actinomycetes > Kitasatosporales > Streptomycetaceae > Streptomyces > Streptomyces sp. NPDC057099. Next base: position 88,277 of record NZ_JBHUTX010000019.1, on the reverse strand, counting down.
CGGCAACCGTCGATTCCTCGACAGCCGCCGCAGCCCCAGCCGTCTCCCCCGCCCCAGCCGGCTCCACCTCGTCGGTCTCCGAGGACCGCGTCGGGCGGGGAACCGCCGCCACATGGTCGAAGGCCGCGGAGACCAGGTCGTGTTCGTCGGGGGAGGAGGTGCGGGGTTCGGGGACGTTCGCCGTGGGGGAGGGGGTCTGGCGTTCGCCGGAGGCGGTCGGGGGCTCCTGGGCCGGTACCTGGGCCCGGGGCGTCGATGTGTCGGCCGGCGGCGTGGCCGTCGGCTCCTCCGGGGTCGTCGTCGGCCGCGCCGCACCCTCCGCCTCGGCGGTCCGTGACTTGCGTGACCGTCCGAACGCGTTCCGCAAGAGAGTGAGAATGCCCATGTGCGCGCAACCCTTCGCGTGAGTTGAAGCCCGTCAATCCCTGGCCAGGACGGACACGTAAGGTTAGCGGCCCTCCTGTGTGATCTTGGGCAGGGTCGGGTGTGCGAGACACAGACTGTCAAGGGGACATCCGGCCTGCGACGGTGTCGCCCCGCTGAATCGAAGCAACTGCCGCACGGATGCCGCAGGTTCACCCGCAGTTCATCCAGACGCCCGGCTCCCGCACGTATGTACTCCTACGGTCACGCTGACACCAAGGGCATCCAAGGAGAGAGCAAAGTGCGAAAGCTGCTGCCGTTGATCGGAACGCCGTCCGGTTCGCACCCTGGCGGCCGGTCCGCCATGACCTGTCGTTTCCGGTGTGGTGACGCCTGCTTCCACGAGGTGCCCAACACCAGCTCCAACGAGTACGTCGGTGATGTGATCGCGGGCGCCCTCAGCCGCCGGTCGATGATGCGGGCCGCGGCCGTGGTGACCGTGGGCGCCGCGGGCGCGGGGGCGGTGGCCGTCGGGCAGGCTCCGTCAGCAGGTGCGGCACCGGCACCGGCCACCGCAGCCGACGCCGCCACCGCCGCCCGGCGTAAACACAAGGGCGCGCGCGGGCTGCGCTTCGCGCCCGTCGCGCCCAACACCACCGACGCCGTGACCGTGCCGGACGGGTACGGGCAGAACGTCGTCATCCGCTGGGGTGAGCCCATCCTGCGCGGGGCGCCCGCCTTCGACCCGGAGAAGCAGACCGCCAAGGCGCAGGCCGGGCAGTTCGGGTACAACTGCGACTTTCTCGCCCTGCTGCCGCTGCCGGGTGAGCGGGGCAGGCAGCTGCTCGTCGCCAATCACGAGTACACCGACGAGATTCTGATGTTCCGGGGGTACGACTCCGCCAACCCCACCCGTGAGCAGGCCGAGATCGCCTGGGCCGCGCACGGGCTGTCCGCCGTGGTGGTGGAGGGGGACCGGAAGACGGGCAAGCTCACCGCCGTCTCCCGGCATCAGCTCAACCGGCGCGTCACCGTCACCACCGAGTTCCGGCTGACCGGGCCCGTCGCCGGGTCGAAGCTCGTGCGGACCTCCGCCGACCCGACCGGCACCAAGGTGTTCGGCACCCTCAACAACTGCTCGGGCGGTGTCACCCCGTGGGGCACGACCCTGCACGGCGAGGAGAACTTCAACCAGTACTTCGGCAACGCGAGCCGGGACACCGACAAGCGGTACGGGGTCGGGACCGGGGCCACCGACCGTAAGTGGGAGCGGTTCGACAAGCGGTTCGACGTCGCCCGGGAGCCGAACGAGGTGCACCGGTTCGGGTATGTCGTGGAGTTCGACCCGTACGACCCGGATTCGACGCCCCGCAAGCACACCGCGCTCGGGCGCTTCAAGCACGAGGCCGCGACCGTGCGGCTCACGCAGGACGGGCGGCCCGTCGTGTACTCCGGTGACGACGAGCGGTTCGACTACTTCTACAAGTTCGTCGGCAGCAAGCGGATGCGCCACGGGTCCTCGCGTGCCGTGCGCGAGCACAACCTCTCGCTGCTCGACGAGGGGACGCTGTACGTCGCCAAGCTCACGGGTGACTCCCCCGCCATCGAGATCGACGGCACGGGCAAGCTGCCGAAGGACGGGGAGTTCGACGGGAGCGGGCAGTGGATTCCGCTGGCCACCGCCACCGCGAAGGGTGCCGTCTCGCACGTGGACGGGATGACCGCCGAGGAGGTGTTCGTCTTCACCCGGCTCGCCGGTGACAAGGTGGGCGCCACCAAGATGGACCGCCCCGAGGACATCGAGCCCAACCCGGTGACCGGCAAGGTGTACGTCGCCCTGACGAACAACACCAACCGCGGTGTCGGCTCCAACGCCAAGGCGGACGAGGCCAACCCGCGCCACGCCAACAAGCACGGGCACGTGCTGGAGCTCACCGAGCGCTGGAACCGGCCGGAGAGCACGAGGTTCGCCTGGTCGCTGTTCCTGGTCGCCGGTGACCCGGAGGACCCGGCGACCTACTTCGCCGGGTTCCCGAAGGACGGCGTCAGCCCCATCTCCTGCCCGGACAACGTCGCCTTCGACCCCTACGGCAACCTGTGGATGTCCACCGACGGCGCCCAGCTCGGCTCGCACGACGGTCTGTTCGGCGTGGCGACCCGGGGTGAGCGGCGCGGTGAGCTCAAGCAGTTCCTGACCGTGCCGAAGGGCGCCGAGACCTGCGGTCCGATCATCCAGGACCGGCGCGTCCTCGTCGCCGTGCAGCACCCGGGCGAGATCGACGGCGCGACCGTGGAGAAGCCGGCCAGCACCTGGCCCGACGGGCCCGGGAAGTACGTCCGGCCGGCGGTCGTGGCGGTGTGGCGCGCGGACGGCTCCGACATCGGCGTCTGAGCGGCCGCGCCTCCAGGAGGATCAGGGCAGGGCCGGGCTCGGCGGTCGGTGCGGGCCGTCGGGCGCCGGCCGTGCCCCGAGCCGGGCCGTGCCGTGAGGCGCTCGGTCCGGCCAGTCCCGGTACGCCGGTGCCTGCCGCGCCACCTCCCCGTACGCCTCCTCCAGCGCGGGGTAGACACCTGCCAGGGCCGTCTCCGTACGGGCCGCGACGAGCAGCCGTACGCCGAGGGGGTCGCCCTTGATACGGCGTACGGCCATGTCGGGGCGGGGGGCGCGGGTCGGCTGGCACACGGTGACCACCTCGCCGGTCGCGACCAGGGCGTCGGCCGTGTGGTAGTCGCCGTGCAGCACGTGCGGGCTGACGTCGGCGGCGCGGAACATGCGCTGGACGGCGTCCCATTCGCCGTCGACCGTGGGGTCGATCATCCAGCGGTCGCCGGCGAGGTCGCGCAGGTCGACCTCGGGTTTCGTGGCCGCCGGATGGTCGACGGGCAGCGACACGCACTGCGGCTCGCGTTCGACCAGGACGCGCAGCCGGAGTTCCGGGGGGATGCGCAGCGGGCAGCCCTCCACCTCGTGCACGAAGGCGACGTCGAGCTGGCCGTCGAGGACCATGCGGAGCAGGGCGTTCGCGGAGACGTTCATATGGAGGGTGGGATTCTGGCCGTGGGCGCGCAGGCGGCGCAGCCAGCCCGCCAGGGCCTTGCTCGCGGTCGAGCCGACCCGGAGTTCGGTGCCGCCGGCCGCCGCCGCCCTCGCCTCGACCACCAGCAGGTGCATCTCGCCCAGCAGCGGACGGGCCCGGCTCAGGACCAGGCGGCCCAGCGGGGTGGGGCGGCAGCCGGTGTGGGCGCGCAGGAACAGCGGTCCGCCCAGCTCCTGTTCGATACGGCGCAGTTGTGTGCTCAACGAGGGCTGGGCAACGCCCAGGTGCCGGGCGGCGCGGTGCAGACTGCCGGTGTCGGCTATGGCGCACAGCGCGCGGAGGTGCCTCACCTCGAGCTCCATGCTCCGTGAGGCTAAGGCGGAATCGCGTCTCTAACCAGCCACATAATTCAGCGCTAAAGCATGTGAATTGGGCAGCCAATAGTTCTGTCCTATCGCTGGTTGCCATCATCACAGGCGGCGCACAGGCATCGAGACTCACCGGTGACGACTCAAACCCCCACCAAGGAGTCTCGATGCGAAAGTCCATGTCCGCACTGGCGGTTCTCGGTCTCGGCCTCACCACGGTCGGCTTCGGTACGGCCGTTCCCGCCGCGGCGGCCCCGGCCCCGGCCACGCACGCCGGGTACGTCGCCGAGTCCGCCGAATCGGACGCGAGCAAGGCCTTCTTCCAGGCCGTCCTGGAGTCCGTCGCCGAGAAGCGTGCCGCGAACCCGAGTGCCACCGCGGCCGTCACCGTCGTCTACGACGCGTCCCGCGCGCCCACGTTCAGCTCCCAGATAGCGCGCAGCACCCAGATATGGAACGGCGCGGTGTCGAACGTGAAGCTCCAGTCCGGCTCCGCGTCGTCCGCCGACTTCAGCTACAGAGAGGGGAACGACTCCCGGGGCTCGTACGCCTCGACCGACGGGCACGGCAACGGCTACATCTTCCTCGACTACCGGCAGAACCAGCAGTACAACTCCACGCGGGTCACCGCGCACGAGACCGGTCACGTCCTCGGTCTGCCCGACCACTACTCGGGCCCGTGCAGCGAGCTGATGTCCGGTGGCGGGCCCGGTACGTCCTGCACCAACGCCACCCCGAACGCCGCCGAGCGGGCCCGGGTGAACCAGCTGTGGGCCAACGGCCTCGCGGCGGCGATGGACAAGGCCCTGGAGAAGTCCGGCCGTTAGGACCCGTTCGCTAGGACCCGTCCCCAGGGCGCTGATGCAGCGTCAGGTCGGTGATCACCGACCGGTGGTCCGTGTCGGACAGATCCAGTACGCGGGTGTCGCGGGCCGCGAAGTCCCGCGACACCAGCACATGGTCGATCTGGGCGCCGAGCGTCGGTGCGGTCCGGGCCGGCCAGGTGGCCGTGCGGTCGGCGCCGTCCAGGCGGGCGGCGTCGCGCAGGCCGGTGTCGAGGATGCGGCGGAAGGCGGCGTGGTCCTGGGAGGCGTTGAAGTCGCCGGCCAGGACGAGCGGGGTGCCGCGGTCGGTGACGGCCGCGGCGCGCACGGCCCCGAGTTCCCGCTTCCAGAGGTCCACCTGCCCGGGCAGCGGGGGCATGGGATGGGCGAGCTGGAGCCGTACGGCGTGTCCGTCCACGTCGGCGACCGCCCCGGGCATGCCCATGGTGGCGGGGACCGCGTCGGTGGGCCGGAGCGCGAAGCGGCTGAGGATGACGGAGCCCTCGGAGCCGGCGCCCTCGACGGCGCTGCGGTGCGGATAGCCCTGGGAGAGGTCCTTCTTCAGCCGCGCGTCACAGCCGTAGTCGCACTCCTGTACGAAGATGATGTCCGGTTTCTCGCGGCGGACGGCGGCGACCAGGGAGCCCGTGCCCTGCCCGAACTCGACGTTCGAGGTCAGCACGCGCAGGTCGGCGACCGGGCGGCCGGCGGGGTCGTCGACCTTGCCGTACGGCTCGATGAACCAGGCCAGCAGGCCGAGCACGGCCACTCCCCAGACCGTTCCCAGCCACCAGCGGGAGCGCAGGGTGAGCAGCAGCGCCAGGCCGGTGGGCGCGAGCAGCCAGGGGAGGAAGGCGAGGAGCTGCGGGACGGGTGTGACGCCGTCGCTGTCGGCGGTCCGGAAGCCCACGACCACGCTCACCCCCGCGAGCAGCAGGAACGCGAATCCCGCGCCGAACCTCCGCCCGGGCGGGCGATGCTCCGGCCCGTCGTCCGTGGCGGTCCATTCGGCAGCGGCGGTGTTCACAGGCCGGCCTTCCGTTCGCGGGGTGGTTCGCCCGCATCCTCCCTCAAGGACGGGGTGGCGCGGAGGAAGGTTGCCGTGCGTCGACGCGGGCCAGGAGTTCCGCCAGCGCCTGGTCGAACACGTCCGGGCGTTCCAGGTTCGGCATGTGGGCCGCGCCGTCGATGATGTGCAGCGCCGCGTCCGGGAGGGCCGCGTGCATGGCCAGGGCGTCGGAGACCGGGGTGAAGGTGTCGTCCGCTCCCACGACGACCAGGGCCGGGACGGAGACGCGGGTCAGCAGATCGTCGTAGCCGGGGCGCCGGGCGCGGGCGCGCAGGGCCGCGGCGGCGCCCTCGGGGGCGGTGGCCGTCATCATGCCGTGGACGTGGGCCTTGACCCCCTCGGGGGCGTAGGGGGCGACCATCCGCTCCAGGACCTCGTCGGCGTAGCCGCTCATGCCCTCCGCCAGGAGGCGGTCCGCCATGGCGTCGCGGGTGCGGACGCCCTCCGGGGTCTCCGCCGACGGGAAGGTGTCCGCGAGGACCAGGCCGCTCACCCGCTCCGGGAACAGGCGGTAGCAGTCCATCGCGATCTGGCCGCCCATCGACAGGCCCGCGAGGACGAACGACTCCACCTTCAGCTCGTCCAGCAGGGCCTCGATGTCCCGGGCGAATCCGGAGAAGTCCGGGACGGCGGGCGTGACCGGAGAGGCGCCGTAACCGCGCAGGTCGGGGGCGATGACCCGGCGGTCCGCCGAGAACGTCTCGAGCTGCGGGGCCCACATCGTGCGGTCGAAGGGGTGGCCGTGGACGAGAACCAGGGGGACCTTGGGGACAAGGGGCTGCCGGGGAGAGACGGGGCCTTTGTCCTCGTATGCGAGGAAGGGTGCCATGAGGACGACCCTAGGCCGCCCAACTACTCGGTGCAATAAGATCTTTGCTCTCGGTGCAATCCAAGGGGGAGACCGACCGATGGGTGACTACCGGCGTATCGCCGACAGGATCGCCGACGACATCGCCACCGGACGGCTCCGGCCCGGTCAACGGCTGCCGCCGCAGCGGGCGTTCGCGCGGCGGCGCGGGATCGCCCCGTCGACGGCCGGCCGGGTGTACAGCGAACTCGTACGGCGCGGGCTGGTCGTCGGCGAGGTGGGGCGCGGCACCTTCGTACGGGCCGGGCCGACGGGACCGGCGGGGCAGGCGCTGGCCGAGCCCGGGCCGGCCGGCGTCCCCGTCAACCTGGAGCTCAACTACCCCAGCGCGCCCGGTCAGCCGGAGCTGCTCGCCCCGGTCCTCGCGCCGCTGCTGCGCCCCGACGTGCTGGCCGAGGCCCTGCTGCCGGCGGCCGCCACCGGCACCCCGGAAGCGCGGGAGGCCGCGGCCGCCCTCCTCACCACGCCCGGCTGGCGCCCCGCCCCGGACCGGCTGCTGTTCACCGGCAACGCCCGCCAGGCCATCGCCGCCGTCCTGGCCTCCCTGGTCCGGCCGGGCGGCCGGGTCGGCGTGGAGCAGCTGACGTATCCGCTGGTCAAGGAGATCGCGGCCCGGCTGGGCATCACCCTGGTGCCGCTGGCCGGTGACACGGCCGGGCTGCTCCCGGAGGCCGTCGCGGCCGCGCACCGCACGGCACCTCTGTCCGCCCTGTACGTGCAGCCGACGCTGCACAATCCGACGTCCCTGACGACGAGCCGGACAAGGCGGCTGCAACTCGCCCAGCTGATCCACCACTTGGACCTCCCGATCGTGGAGGACCGCATCTGGTCGTTCCTGCACGGGTCGGGTGAGCGGCACGGGTCCGGTGATCCCCTCGCCGCCCATGCCCCGGCCCTCGCCCATGTCGTCGACGGGCTGTCCAAGCGGGTCGCCCCCGGGCTCACCGTCGGGTTCCTCGTCGTGCCGCCGCAGCGGGTCGCCGCCGTGGCCGACGCCGTGCGGTCGGGCGGCTGGAACGCGGGCCGGTTCGCGCTGGAGGCGGCCGTGCGCTGGGCGTCGGAGGGGACGGTGGCGCGGCTGGTGGAGGCCAAGCGGGCGGACGCGGTGCGGCGGCAGCGGATCCTCGCCGAGGAACTCGCCGGCTTCGCCGTGCGCTCCGACCCGCGCGCCTATTTCGCCTGGTGGGAGCTGCCGTCCCCGTGGCGTGCCGACACCTTCACGGCCGCCGCGGCGGCGCACGGCATCGCCGTCACGCCCGGCCCCGCCTTCGCCGTCGCCCCCGGCCACACGCCCGACGCGGTCAGGCTCGGGCTCGCGTCGGCTCCGGAGGGGGATCTGCGGCGGGCGCTGCGGACGCTCGGCCGCGTCGCCGCGCGGCGAGGCACCGGCCTGTGAGCCACGAGCCGAACGCCACCGTCAGGCCGAGGACGAGCAGCAGCCAGGACACCGTGCGCAGGGTGGTCGTGAGGGCGTCGTAGACCGCGCCCACGGCCGGGCGGTGCAGCGCGTCGGGCAGGTCGGCCAGGGTGAGGCGGCGGCCGATCGCGACGGCGAGGACCAGCAGCCCGCCGCCCAGGGCCGTGCCGAGGCCGAGGGCGGTGACCGCGCGGCGGCGGCAGGCGGCGACGGCGATCCCGGCGACGGCCAGGACGGCGGCGGTGAGCGGCAGCCAGAAGGCGGCGGTGTCCAGCACGTGGTATCCCCTGCGCAGTCGGTCCACGTCCCCGGCCGGGAGCACCGGGACCCGGGCGTGCGTGACCGGGATGCGGTGGGCGAACGACACGTGGTCGTCCTCGAGTTGGCGTTTGACCCGGGCGACGACCGGGGCGAGGTCGACGGTGACCGGGGCCGTCCGCTCCTCGTCGTCGCGCAGGGCGTGCAGCACCGCGGCGTGGACGGCCTGGTTCGCCGCGTCCCAGGCGGCGCGGAACGCCTCGGTGCGGGTGAAGGAGCGCGCCGCGTCGTGCACGAAGGGCCCGAGAGCGCCGCGCAGGGAGCCGGTGTCGAGATCGTGCCCGGCCTCCCGCATGATGCCGTCCCCGACGGCGTCCGCGACCGCGCGCTGCACATCCGGGTCGGCGGCGAGCGGCGCCATCGTGGCGACGTAGCGGCCGGTGTCGGTCAGCCCGTGGGCCGCCCAGGACGCGAGCGCCCCGAACGGCGTGAGCAGGCACGCGAGGGCCAGCAGAACGGCCGACAGGGCGTTCCGTGGTCGTGGGGGCGCCTTCTCGGGTACGGGCGCCCGGTCGCGTTCGGGCACCCTTCCAGGCAAGCCGCCCCGGGGCCGCCCCGCGCGCGGGGTGCCTGCAATCGGCCGTACGGGCACACGCGCGGGACGGACCGGTCCCGGTCAGCCGATGCGGTGGCCCGTGGCGTCCTCGTGCGTGTAGTAGCGGTAGAACATGGTCAACAGGACGCCCGCCCCGGCCGCCATGCCCAGCCACATGGACCACAGCACGGACAGGCCGGACTGGCTGATGAGGAAGCCGGTCGCACAGCCCGTGAAGGCGAACCAGAGCGCCGCGTGGAGTTCGCGTCGCAGCCTCGGCCCGAAGTGCCACACGGCGGCGAACAGTACGGCGAACACGAGCGCGGTGACGAAGCCGAACAGCAGGTTCCAGCCCGTGATGGGCCCGCCGTAGCGCCGGTTGGCCGCGGCCCAGTAGCCGTAGACGAGCCCGGCGGCGACGGGCACCGCGACCTTCGCCATCGCGTGGGCGCGCGGGCTGAGGACATCGGGTGTACGGGGCCGTAGGGCCACCTCGCGTGAGGCGGGTGCCGCATGAGCCATGAGAGTGCTCCTCTCTCCCTGCCCCTGCCTACCAGGGCACACCTGCGCAGGTCCGCTGGCAAGTCGGGGGGGCGAACCACCCGAAGGCGGACGTTTGCGGTCCTGACCGCCCCCCTTTGCAGCCGCAGAGGTTACGGTGCTGCCGTACGTGATCGACCGGGGGAGGGGAAGAGATGCCCGGAACCGTGCTGCTGCTGGCGGCCTCGCCGCTGGGCAAGGGGCGCCTGGTGGACGCCGCCTCCGTGCTCCCCGTCCTCGCCGCCGTGCCGCCCGCGGTGCTGTCCGGCACGGACACCGCGAACGTCGTCGAACTCGCCGACCCGCTGGAGCCGCAGGCCGTCCTGACCCGGCTGCGCGCCGCCGCCACGGCCCCCGGCCCGCTCACCGTGTACGTCACCGGACAGCTCCAGCTCGACCGCAAGCAGCGCCTGCCGCATCTCGCGCTGGCCCGCACCACCGCCCCGACCGTGCGCTACACGGCCTTCCCCTGGCACTGGTTCCGGGAGGAGCTTCGGCTCAGACCCGCCGGGGCCACCACACTCGTGCTCGACCTGCACGCGGACGCCGAGGCCTGGGAGCTGCTGCGGAGCACCCCCCTGGACTCGGGCCGCGGCACCGCCGTCCACGGGCGCATCGCACCACCGCCGTCCCGGCGCAACGTCGCGGCACCGGCGTACATGAAGGCCGTGGCCACGATCCTGCGCAGCGGGTTCCGCCCGCCGCCGGAGCAGCTGCACCAGCAGGCACTGGCCCGGATCGCGCAGGAGAGCGCCGGCCGGGACATCGTGATCAGCGCGCAGGGGCCGGTGAGCGGCGATCCGCACACCGCCATCACCGCCGCCGTCCAGTCCGGCCGCCACCAGGACGCGGACGCGCTCGCCGCCCGGCACGAGCAGGCCGCCGTTGCCGCGCACGGACCCGCCTCCGAAGAGGCCCTGCACTGGGCCGAGGTCCGGGCCGACCTGGCGATGTTCGCCGGGGACGCGGCCCGCAGCTGCCGCACCTGGCTCTCGGTGGCCACCGCCCGGCTGAACGCCGGGCAGGCGGTGGACGCGCCCGCCGTCGAGTCGGCCGTCGACCGGGCCCACCACCAGTGGGGACAGATAGCCGACTCCGTCCAGGCACGGGAACTGGGGTTCGGGCTCGCCGAGTTGCGCGGCCGGGTGCCCGGGCGGCGCGAGGGGGCTCTGGACCACGTCCAGCGGCAGCTGCGGCAGCTCCAGACCCAGGGCTGAGCGCCCGCGCGCCGGGTGCGCGGGGCGGGGAAAGGGCGTGCGATCGCTTGCGCGGTTCGCGTCAAAGGTCTGCCCCGTGGACTGACCCGGTGTCATGATGTCGGGTATGACAGAGGGGGACGAAGTGGCTGTCTTAGGCGTACGCGTCCGGCTGGGTGACGGCGCGACCGTGGACGATGTCAGAGCCCTGCGGGCGTGGCTGGAGCGGGACGAGCCGCTGGAGCAGTTGCTCTCCGCCGGGCAGCTGCGCATCGAGGAGCGGACCAGCACGGACGGGCCCAAGGGGCGGCTGGGGCCCGACGTCGAGCTCGTCCTCCAACTGCTCGGCGACCTCGCGACGGTCGTGGCGCTGACCGAGTTCACCAACCGCGCGGTGAAGACCTGGAAGAACAACCGCCGCAGGCTCCAGGGCGGCGAACCCGATTCGGAGATCCGTCCGCTGGGCTCCGACGGCGAGTAGCCCGGTGAGCCGCTTCGACCCGCGCGGCCGAGCCAACCGCGCGCTGCTCGTCGGCGTGTCCGAATACGACCACACGGCGCCGGATCCGCAGGGCGTGACCGGCCAGCTTCCCGCCGTGCGGCACAACCGGACGACGTTCGAGGAAGCCCTGCACCGGGGCGGGGTGTTCGGCGCGGGCGAGATCAGGGTGCTGGCCTCGCCGTCCCAGGACGACTTCACCGGTGCGCTGCGCCGCGCCGTGCGCGAGGCCGAGGGCCTGCTGCTGCTCTACTTCGCCGGGCACGCCGTCGTGAACACGTCCGGCGGCGAGCTGCATCTGCAGCTGCGCACCGCGCGGGTGGTCGCGGGCGAGTTGCCCGGCGCGGTGAGCTTCGCCCAGGTGCTGGGCGAGATCTGCGTCGCCGAGAGCCGCGCCGAGAAGGTGCTGGTGATCCTGGACTGCTGCTACGCGGGCCACGCCGCGGGGATCTGGCACCGCTTCGCCGATCCGGAGGGAAACAAGGAGAAGGTCCTCCTCCTGATGAGCGTCCAGCCCAACCGCTGCATCCTGGGCGGGGACGCCGACATCGCGACGCCGTTCACCCGTGAGCTGGCGCAGGTGCTCGACGAGGGCGGGGAGGTGTGGCTCTCCGAGCTGTATCCGACGCTCAAGCAGCGGATGGACGAGGCGGGTTACCGGGCGGAGGAGGACGACCCGCAGATACCGCAGGCACTGGCTCCTCCGTGGGACCCGGACGCGGACGTCCTGCTGGCGGCGCGGCCGGTGCCGTCGCGTGCGCCTGAGTCTCCGCCGGTGCCGGTGCCGGTGCCGGTGCCGGTGCCTGACCCTGAGCCTGCGCCTCCTGTGCCTCCTGCGCCTCCGCCCGTGCCTGTGGGGGTTCCGGATCCGCCGCCGGTCCGCCCGCGCCGGTTGCGGCAGCTCAGGCGGGCGGCGGCCGCCGCTGTCCGGGCCGTCGCCGAACGGCTCGGCCGGACCACCCTGCTCACCGCCCTGCTGGCCCTGCTCGCCACCGGCGCCGGCGGCTACGGGATCTTCGCCGTCCTCGGCGACTCCGCGATCTGCGCGCCCTCCCTGGAGCTGCGCGTGCTGACCGACCCCGACCTGGAACCGGCGATGCAGGCCGCCGCGGACGCCTACTTCGTCTCGGGCGCGAACACCACGGACGACGGCTGCCGGCGCGGCGGCGTGACCGTCTACAGCGCCGGTTCCGCCGCCGTGGTGAGCGCGCTGAGCGAGCGGACCGACGCCTGGCAGCAGCCACGCGAGGACGACAACCCGCAGCGGGACATCGGCCCCCAGCCGGACGTGTGGATACCCGCGACCGGCGCCGACGTCGGCCGGGTCGCCGCCGCGCAGGAGGACCGGGTCTTCGCCCGGCTGGAGCCGGACACCGAGCCGTTGGCCTACTCGCCGGTGGTGCTGGCCGTCCCGCGGGGCTTGGACCACACCCTCGACAAGTCCACCGGGCGTTCGCTGTCGGAGCTGGTCGACGTCCTGGAGCAAGGGCCCGGCGCCGCCGAAGTGCACCGCCCCGACCCCGCCTTGACCGGCTCGGCGCTGCTGGCGACCGCGGGCCTGTACGGCGACGGGGACGACGCGCGCGGCGCCGAGCTGCGCATCACCCGGCCCGAGCGGCCCGAGCCCTCGGCCGTCAAGCTGCTGTGCAGCCTGCCCGACGACGACGCCGTGGACGACCGCGGCGCGGCCCTGGTCCCGGAGTTCCTGCTCAGAAGCGGGATCGGCTGCCGCCCGGCCACCCGCGTGCCGCGCACCGCCGCCTACCCCGACGACGTACCCGGACTGGAACCGACGTTCGTGCGGGTGCGCTGGGACCACGGCGACCTGGACGCGACCGCGCGCGACGAGGAGGCGGACCGCTTCCGCGCCTGGCTGACCGGTGCGGAGGGCAGGGAGGTGCTCGGCGAGCAGGGCTTCAGGTCCGCGAGCGGTGACCGCCCGCTGCTCGACACCGGGTCGGCGGTCCCCTCCGGCCTGACCGGCAGAGTCCGCCCGGCGGACTCCGCCGACGCGGCGGATCTGGACAGGGCACTGGAGGAGTACGGCGACGCGCACGGACCAGGCCGGGTCCTCTTCCTGCTCGACAGCTCCGGCTCGATGGCCGGTCTGTGGGACGGCCCCAGCGGCGGCCCCGGCATCCTGAAGCAGACCCTGCCCGGGCTCGGCGGGGAGGACGAGTACGGGGTGTGGGCCGTGCACGGCCTCACCGGCCGTACGCACACCGAGCTGGTGCCCTTCGGCACCCACTCCCGCAAGAAAGCCGAACGGGACCTCGACACCGGCAAGGTGCGGGACGCGGAGGCAGATCCGTCCGCCGCCCTGCTGGACGCCCTGGCGTTCATGCGGGAACGCGGCGCCGACGACGAGAGGCCGCGACTGATCGTGTATCTCACCGACGGCGAGGACGACACCCGTCTGACCGGCGACCGGGTCGAACAGGTGCTTGAGCGGGCCGGGTCCGCGGGCGTGCCCGTGGCGATGGTGACCCTGAACAGCGGCGCCTGCGACAGCGGCCGCCCCGCCACGCGCATCGCCGACGCCGCCCGGGGCCGCTGCCTGGACGCCCGGGACGACCTGGTCCCCGCCCTGCACGACGAGGTCGCCCGCATCGGAACGGGAGAGGAATGATGGCCCGCCGCCTGCCCGCCGCAGTGCTGTCCCTGCTGTCCACGCTGTCGCTGCTCGCCCTCGCCTCCTGCACCGGCGGCGGCGAGCAACAGGAGCAGCCGCAGGGCGCCGACGCCTCCACCCGGATCGTGGTGGCCAGCGGCCAGGACGTCACCGGCAAGAACGGCATACGCCAGCAGCTCATCGACGCCTGGAACGCCACGGAGGGCTCCCACGGCTACCGGGCCCGCCTGGTCGAACTGCCCGGCTCCGCCGACCAGCAGCGCAGCCAGCTCCTCGGCTCCCTCCAGTCCGGCAGCGCCGACTACGACGTGGTCAACCTCGATGTGACCTGGATCCCGGAGTTCGCCGAGTCCGGCATGATCCGCCCGCTGACGGACGCGGCCGTCAAGGCCCCCGAGGATCTCATCCCCTCCGTCAACAGCACGTCGTACTGGGACGGCAAGCGGTACGCGGTCCCCTTCAACAGCGACGCCGGCCTGCTGTACTACCGCAAGGACCATCTGCGGGACGCCAGTGCCTCCCGGACCGAGCTCAGCGACGGGGTCACCTGGCGCGAGCTGCGGGACCTGATCGACGCCGTCGCCCCCAGGGACGAGAAAGCGGGCTGGACCACCCAGCTCGCCCCGTACGAGGGCCGTACCGTCAACGCGATCGAGGCGTTCGCCTCGGCCGTACCGGACTTCGAGCTGACCGACCGCGACGGCACATACGTCGCGACCGAGCAGCAGCTCACGGCGGGCGTGGCCGAACTGCGTGAGCGTACGGCGAAGGCCTACACGCTCAAGGAGGCCTCCGAGTCCCGCGAGGCCGAGTCGCTGAGCGCCTTCGCGGAGGGCCGCACCACCTTCCTGCGGCACTGGCCGTACGTCTATCCCACCCTCTACGAGACCTTCAAGGGCAAGCTCGGTGTGACCCGGCTGCCCGGCAGGACGGTGCTCGGCGGCCAGAACCTCGCCGTCACCTCCTCCATGACCGGGCAGCGGGCCGCGAAGGCCGAGGAACTCATCGCGTTCCTGACCGACCCCGACAGCGAACGCTGCCTGCTGCGCGCCGGGTTCGCCGCGACCCGCGCCTCCGCCTACCAGGAGTCCGCCCCCGACTGCCGCCACGCCCCCGCGTACGCCGAGACGCCCTGGGCGTCCCCCACCGGCGAGAGCACGGTCCGTACGCCCCCCGACCGCTTCGCCGACGGCACCAGCTACTCCCGCGACATCCTGTACCCGGCGCTCCGCGAGGCCGTCCGCCGTCCGGTCACGCCTCTGTACGGCGCGGTGAACCGGACCCTCATCACCGAACTCGACGCCCTGTACGACACGTCGCAGGATCCGGAGGCAAACCCGCCGGGCGACGCGGAGATAGCGAAAAACCTTGACGAGGCGTTGAGGGAATTTTTGCCCGGTTGAATCTCCTCCCGACGATGTTCACAACTCCTCCATTGCGTACGTGTGTCCCCGTGGGTAGCCTCAATTTCGCACTGACCATGCAATTGAAGTAAACGGGGAACGGGGATGTACTTCGTGAGCGTACGAAGCAAGGGAATTTCTTCCGTAATCGCCTTCGCCATGACCGGCGCGCTGTGTGCCGCCGGGGCGCAGACGGCACAGGCGGCTCCGGCGCAGCCGGAGCTGCGTGCCGGGGCGGACGAGATCTGCGCGGTCCTGGGGATCGGCAGCGGCGCGGCGGGCCTCACCAAGGCCCTGGCCAAGGGCGCCTCGTGGGTCGGCATCGGCGCCAGCATCGGGTGCTACGCCTACACGAAGGCGAAGGAGGCCACGCCGGCGCAGAAGCGAGCCGCCATGATCGCGTCCTACAAGAAGTACCAGGCCATGAGCGACATCAAGAAGCTCGACGCGCTCGGCTACTACTGCCGCAAGAAGGACACCGGCGGTGGCGGCGGAACGGACGTCGCTCCCACCAACCCGACCGTGAAGGTGGGGTACCGCGACATCAGGATGAAGGGCGTGACGTACAAGTGCACGGCGACCGGGGACTGACCGGCCGCCGCGGCCCGGGCCATGGAGAACGCCTGCTGTTCTCCATGGCGCTGGTCGTGGTGAGTCTGCTGTGGGTCACGCGGGACATGGCGGTCTGGGCGACGGTGATGTGCGGCGTGGGTGCGGCGGCAGGGGCCCTCGGAGTTTTCTACTTCGGTTGGCGCTATATTCGCGATTCCCGCACGCGCGGGAATTCCCACTAGCCGAATTATTCGCCGTACTGGTTCTTCGTCTTACGGCTTCACATCGCATTCGAACCAGACGGTTTTTCCGGAGCGGTCGGGCAGTGGATGCCACCCCCACCGGTCCGTGACGGCTTCGACGATCAGCACGCCTCGCCCGCCTTCGGCGAGTTCGTCCACAGCTGTGGACAGCGGCGGTCGCGGGCAGTCGTCCGTGACCTCCACGCGCACCCCACGCCCGTCCGGCCGCCGCATCATCAGCACCGCGGCGCGCCGGTCGGGCGTGTGGCGTACGACGTTGGCGACGAGTTCGGTGAGGGCCAGGCAGGCCGGGTCGCAGAGTTCGGCCATCTCCCAGGCCGTGAGATACACCCGGAGGATCCGGCGCAGATGCCGGGCGGAGTGCTCGCCCAGTGTGAAGTCGGTGCCGTACCGGGAGCCCGGGGAGCCAAGTCCTGGCCAGGGCTGGTGGGTTGCGTGATTCATGCCACCAGGGTGGAGTCGAGTGATTACGCTCGGCTACAGACCGAAATGAACGCCGTGCCGCGTTCGGACCTGGGGGTGACCACTCCATGCCCAACATCCGCCGCCTCGACCCCACCGCCTCACCGCTGGACTACTTCGGCTCCGAGCTCCGCCGCTACCGCGAGAGCGCGGGGCTGTCCCAGAAGGACCTGGGGGACTGCATCTTCTGCACGGGCTCGCTGGTCGGCCAGATCGAAACGGCCCACAAGGTCCCGACCAGGGAGTTCGCGGAGCGGGCGGATGCGGCGCTGATGACCGACGGGAGCTTTTCGAGGCTCGTGGGGTTGGTTCTGCGAAGCCAACTCCCCGTGTGGTTTCAGGCGTATGCCGAGATGGAGGCGAAGGCGACCTACATCTCCACGTACCAGAGTCAGTTGGTGTACGGGCTATTGCAGACGCCGGAGTACGCGAGGGCGTTGCTGGCCACCGGCATGCCGGACAACCTCGACGACCTGGTGGCGGCTCGCATGGAGCGCCAGCGCATCCTGAAGGGCAAGCAGCCGCCGCTGACGCTCGTGGTGCTGGACGAGGCGGCACTGCACCGCCCCATCGGAAGCCACGAGATCATGCGAAACCAACTCGCGCACCTGTTGAGTTTCCGGGACCAGCGCTGGGTGAACATCCAGGTGCTGCCCTTCACGGCCGGCGAGCACGCCAGCCTCGTCGGATCCTTCAACGCCCTCCGCTTCGACGACGACCCCGAGATCGTCTACACCGAGGACATGATCTCCGGCCATATGACGGCCAACCCCGACACTGTCAGGGAAGCCGCCCGCCGTTACGCTTCCTTGCAGGCCGCTGCCCTCTCCGTGAGGGACTCGGCGGCACTGATCGCGCGCGTGATGGAGGAGCGCTATGGGGAGCAGCCAGAACCTGAGCAACGCGCGGTGGCGTAAGTCGTCGTACAGCGGTAACACCGGGGGCGACTGTGTCGAGGTCGCCGACCTCGGGCCGCTCGGCGTCGGTGTGCGTGACTCCAAGAAGCCCGAGGTCGGGATCCTCACTGTTGCTCCGGAGGTCTACGCCGCCTTCGTGACGTACGTCAGGGCGTGAGCGGAACCGTCAGCGGGCGTCGGCGACGGTCCGCTGGTCCGGCCTGGGTTCGTCCGCTCTCGCCGGCCCCGCGTTCGCCGCGAGCAGCAGTGTCGCGATGGCGACGACGGCCGCGGTGAGACCTCTGGCGTAGCGCTCGGCGGTGCGTGTGCGTTCGAGCACGGCGACCTCGCAACGGGGGCGGTGGCTACGGCGGTGACGTATTAAGCGTGTACGACAATTCGGCTTAACACTCCGTTTAACCTAGGGGCTGTTCGCGGCGAACGGCAAGAGGGCTAGGGGGAGTTGGCGTGGGGGAGCGTGACGATCCGGGGACGATCGGTCGCCGGGTGCAGCGGTTGCGTGTCGAACGCGGACTGACGCAGCGGCAATTGGCGGAACCTGTGTACACACCGGCTTATATCTCCACGCTGGAGTCGGGGCGGGTGCGGCCCTCCGACGACGCTCTGCGGCATCTCGCCGAGCGGCTCGGCGTCGCGTTCGACGAGCTGGCCACCGGGCGTTCGGCGCGGCTCGTGACCGAGCTGCGGCTGCGGCTGACCGAGGCACAGCGGACCTTCGCCGTCGGCGAGGCCGAGCCGGCGGCGGAGCAGTACGCCGAGCTGCTCGTCGAGGCCGAGGCGCAGGGACTGCCGGGGGAGCAGGCCGCCGCGCTGCTCGGGCTCGGTGAGTGTGCGGTGGAGACGGGCGAGCTGGTGGCCGGGCGGCAGTACTTCGAGCGGGCCGAGGCCTGTCTGGCCGGGGCCCCGCTGCCCGCCCGGGTCCCGGCCCTGCGCGGCCGGGCCGTCGCGCACTATCTCGCCGGTGAGCTCCGGTACGCCGTCTACCTGCTGGAGTCCGCCCTCGATGAACTGAACCGCGGCGGCCTGCACGACCCGGACGCCCTGCTGCTCCTCTACGCCAGCGTCATCGGGCCGTACATGGACATGGGCGCGCACGCGCGGGCCGCCCAGGCCGCCGAGTTCGCCCTGGCACTCGCCCCGCAGTCCGGCGACCCGGCCCTGGTCGCCCGGATGCACCGGTCCGTCGCCCGCACCCTGGTCGCCGAGGGACGTCTCGCCGAGGCCGACGCCTCGCTGGCCAAGGCCGCCGAGCTGTACCGCGGTCTGCAGATCCGCACCGAACTCGCCAACTGCCACTGGATGCGCGGCTATGTGTACGCCCAGGACGGGCAACTGGAGCGTGCGGAGGCGGAGTTGAGGGAGGCCCTCGGCATGCTGTCGGCCAAGCGCGCCGCCCTCTACAGCAGCCAGGTCGCCGTCGAGCTGGCCGATGTGCTCCATCGGCGCGGCAAGTCCGACGAGGCCGCCGCCCTGCTGCACGGGGTGCTCGACGACCTCTCCTCCGAGCGCGGCGCCGTCCACTCCGCCGCCGCGCACCGCCTCCTCGGCATCATCGCCGAGGACGCCCGCCGCACCGAGGACGCCGAGGAACACTACGTCCGCGCCCTGAGCCTCCTGGAGCGGGCGGGCGCGGCCGGTGACCTGGCCGACCTGTGCCGGCTCCTGGGCGACCTGCTCCGGCGGACCGGGCGCGTGGAGGCCGCCCTCGACGCCTACCGGACCGGCCTCGGCCACCGCACGGCCCCCGGCACGACCACCCTCGGCCCCGCGCCAGCACAGCCTCCTCTGTGAGGAAACAGGGGCCTCGCACAGCCGTGCGGGTTAGCCTCCCTCCGGGATGTGAACGAGCGGGGCGGCGGGGCACGTGGCGAATCAGCGGACTGTGGTCTACGGGCTACGGGTGGGCCTGCGCGCGCTCGTGTACGGCGTCCTCGGCGGCGCCGCGCTGATCGCCATCGTGACGGTGGGGTCGGTGCTCGGGCCGCTGCTCGCGCTCGATCTCTACACGCCGCCCGTCGCGGCCTGGTGGACGGTGTTCACCGCGATCGCCGTTCAGGGCGTGCCCTTCCTGCTGCTCGGCACGGTCGTGTCGGCGGCGATCGGCGCGTTCGTGCCCGAGCGGGTCTTCACCCGGCTCCTGCCCCGCCGTACGGCGCTGGCCGTGCCGGTCGCGGGGGCGGCGGGGGTCGTCCTGCCCGGCTGCGAGTGCGCCTCCGTGCCGGTGGCGAGCAGTCTGATGCGGCGGGGTGTCGCCCCGGCCGCCGCGCTGGCCTTCCTGCTGTCGGCGCCCGCGATCAACCCCGTCGTGCTCGTGGCGACCTCGGTCGCCTTCCCCGGGCAGCCGGAGATGGTCCTCGGCCGGCTGGTCGCCTCGCTCGCCACGGCCGTGGTGATGGGCTGGCTGTGGGCGCGGTTCGGGCGGGAGGAGTGGCTGCGGCTGCCCAAGCGGAGCGGCGGTGGTTCCGCGCCGGGGGGTGGACCGCGTGCCTTCGTCTCCGGGCTGCAGCACGACTTTCTGCACGCGGGCGGCTTCCTGGTGGTCGGGGCGGCGGCCGCGGCGACCTTCAACATCGTCGTGCCGAGGTCGCTGCTGGAGGTGTTCACGGGGTCGGTCTGGCTGTCGGTGCTGCTGCTCGCCGTCCTGGCGGTCGTGCTGTGCGTGTGCAGTGAGGCCGACGCGTTCGTGGCGGCGTCGCTCAGCGGCTTCTCGCCCACCGCGCGGCTGGCCTTCATGGTGGTCGGGCCGATGGTGGACCTGAAGCTGATCGCCCTCCAGACGGGTACTTTCGGCCGGGCCTTCGCCCTGCGGTTCTCGTCCGCGACCTGGCTGGTGGCCGTGGCGAGCAGCGTCCTGGTGGGGTGGTGGCTGCTGTGAGGCGTTACGGACCGGCCGTCCTGCTCGCCCTCGTCGGCGCGGCGATCCTGCGGGTGTCCCTCTTCAGCGAGCTGTACCTGCGGTACGTCCAGGCGGGGTTGCGGCCGTATCTGGTGGTGTCGGGGGTGGCGCTGGTGCTGCTGGGTGTGGTGGTGGGGGTAGGGGTGGTGCGGACCGCGGCGGTCCATGACGGGCATGAGGAGGAGAGTGACGGGCTCGAGGAGGGGCATGACGGGCATTCCCATGGCCCCGCAGGGCCCCGCGTCGCCTGGCTCCTCGCTCTTCCCGCCCTGGCCCTGCTGCTGTTCCCGCCGCCCGCCCTCGGCTCCTACAGCGCGGAGCGCGAGGCGGCCCAGCGGGCGGCCCAGGGCGTCGGAAGCTTCCCGGCGCTGCCGTCCGGGAACCCCCTCGACCTCACCCTCGGAGAGTTCGGCTCCCGGGCGGTCTACGACAGCAGCCGCTCGCTGAAGGGACGCACGCTCCGGCTCACCGGATTCGTCACCCGTGACGACGACGGCACCTGGTACGTCACCCGCCTCCTCGTCTCCTGCTGCGCCGCCGACGCCACGACCGGCAAGGCCGAGGTGCGCGGCGCCGACGCCCCGCCCGTCGACACCTGGGTCACGGTCACCGGCACCTGGCACCCCCGGGGCGAACTGGGCTCGGACGCCGCCTGGCCGCCGGTCCTCGACGTCACCTCCGTACGGCGGGTGCCACAGCCGGACAACCCGTACGAGAAGCGCTGAGCGGGGCGTTTCGCCCCATCTGTGACGGGTAGTCGGGGCACGATTCCGGGAGGTCTTCGGAGCGTGCGGGTGTCGGCCGCCAGGCGTCCGGGGTGATCGAAGGAGGCGGTTGTCGTGCGGCCCAGGGACGACCCCGGTGGTGACCGCGGCGGTGACCCCGGTGGTGATCTGGACCTGGACGGGATACGGGCCGCCGATGTGATCGCCGAGGGCGTGCGCGGTGCCGAGCCCGGTGAGGTCCCGGCGCGGCTGTGCGAGGTCGCGGTCGAGCTGCTGCCGGTGGTCGGTGCGAGCGTGTCGCTGCGCAGCGGCGGCATGCCCGTACAGCTCAGCGCCAGCAACGCGCGGGCCGCGCACCTGGCGCAGCTCCAGGCGACGCTGGGCGACGGCCCCTGCCAGAGCGCCGTGGAGGGCGGCGCGCCCGTGCTCGCCTGCGACCTGGCGACGGGCCGCGACGCCGGACGCTGGCCGGTCTTCGCCCAGGAGGCGACGGCGGCCGGGGTGCGCGCGGTGTACGCGGTGCCGCTGGGCAGCGACGCGGTGTACGTCGGCACCCTCGACCTGTACCGCGAGAGCCCGGGCGGGCTCACCGCACGCCAGCTGCACGTGGCCCGGCTCGTGGCCGGTGTCATGACGGTGGCCCTGATGGCGCTGGCCCGCGCGGACGAGCCCGAGGCGCGGGACGGGGAGGCATGGCTGAGCGGGCTGGCCTCGGACCACGACGAGGTCTACCAGGCCGTCGGCATGATCATGGCCCAGCTCGGCGTCGGCGCGGACGACGCGCTCGCGCGGCTGCGGGCGGACGCCTTCGCACGCGGGCGCACGGCCCTCGACGTGGCACGCGACGTGCTCGCCCACCGCACACGCTTCGAACGCGACTGACGGGACCGAACTGACGGGTCTGACCGAACTGAAGGGTCTGACGGGTCTGACGGGTCTGACGGGTCTGACGGGACCAGGTCGTGGTCAGACCGTGGTCAGATCTGCGCCCGGCCCTGCTTCCTGAGATCGGTCAGCCGCTGCACCCCGAGCTGCACGGTCTGCTGCGTGACCTCCGCGTGCACCTCGTCGAGACCGGCGTTGGTGACGGTGATGGCCTCCTCGCCGACGCGCGCGGCGGCGAGGTCCATGGTGAGGTACGTCAGCTCCCCCTCCTCCGTCTCGCCGGCCAGCGTCACCCGCAGGGCCTGGCGGGCGTTCCCCACCGGAGGCAGCGGCATCCTGGTGACCTCCACGGTCTGGACGCCGCCGCGCGTGGTCGCGGCCATGAACTGGCCGCACTTGCCCGGCAGCGACTTCATCCAGGCAAGGGCGCGGTCGACGTCCGCCGGGGGGTGGGCGGCGACCTGGTAGCGCAACTGGGCGTCGGTGTCGGCGTCGTCGAGCGCGGACACCGCGTGCGGGCCCTTCGGGGGGCCGAAGAGGTCCTCTGCGTAGAGGGCGTCGAGCAGCCGTTGGCAGTCCGGCTTCTCCGTGGTCGCCTTGAGCAGCCCGTCCCGCCAGGTCCTGGCACCTCGCGTCGGACCCCACGGCTCGCCCAGGTCGGCCTCGGTGATCAGCGCGGCCTGGGCCTGGGCCTCGGTGAGGGCGGCCCCGGATCCGGCGGGCTGCTCGACGGCGGGCGAGGCGGCCGAGGCGGGGGCGGAGGCGGAGAACCACCGGGGCCGAGGCTCCTCGACGGAACAGCCGGCCGTGGCCAGCAGTCCGGTCACGGACAGCGCGGAGGCGAGGAGGACACGGGCGGTGGCCGGAGGGTGGGTCATCGGGAGCGCCTCCTGCACGGGGCTCGTCATGGAGGCGCCTTCTGGCGGGCGGGCTCTCCGGGGTCGGGCCGTGATCGGGTCTGTGATCAGGTCCGTGCTCATACGGCACCACCGCGACGGTCTGCACACCAGTGCGACGGGCTGTTCGGGTGAGGGCGGGCCGGGTGAGGACAGGGTGTGCGGACGCCGGGGCGGAAAACGCGTCGCCCGGGCGCCGACGCCCTGTTACGGTCACGCCCATGCAGCGTGCCCAGCCGTTCCCGTCTCTCACGACGACGCCGGAGAGTGTCCCGGCGCGCTGACAGCTGACCCAGATGTCCGAAGCCCCGGGGCGAGTGCCCCGGGGCTTCGTCGCGCGGTGCTCGCCTCGGATCCCGAAGACCCCGAAGACTCCGAAGATCCCGAAGATCCCGAGGGAGACCGCCATGCACGACCACCGCCGCCTCGGCCGCGAACTGAACCTCTTCGACACCGACCCGCTGATGGGCGCGGGGCTGCCGTACTGGCTGCCCGACGGGGCGATCGTGCGCCACACCCTGGAGGAGTACATCCGCGAGGCGGAGCGGCTGGCCGGCTACCGGCACGTGTACTCGCCCGCCCTCGGCAAACGCGAGCTGTACGAGATCTCCGGCCACTGGGACCACTACGGCGACGACATGTTCCCGCCGATGGACCTGGGCGCGGAACAGGTCCTGCTGCGCCCCAGCCTCTGCCCCCACCACGCCCTCATCTACCGCTCCCGCTCCCACAGTTACCGCGAACTACCGCTCCGCATGGCCGAGTTGGGCGGCATGTACCGCTCGGAGCTGTCCGGTGTCCTCGGCGGGCTGACCCGAGTACGGGCCATCACCCTCAACGACGCGCACATCTTCTGCACCCTGGAACAGGCCGTCGAGGAGGCGCGAGCCGCGCTGGAGCTGATCGGCCGCGCCTACGCCGACCTGGGCATCCGCGCGTCCCGCCACCGTCTCTCGCTGCCCGGTGAGGGCGGCAAGTACGTGGCCGACCCGGAGCTGTGGCGGCGGGCCACCGCCCTGCTCCGGGAGGTCCTGGACGGCTCCGGCATCCCGTACGAGGCCGCCGAGGGCGAGGCGGCGTTCTACGGCCCCAAGATCGACGTACAGATCACCGACCCGGCAGGCCGCGAGACCACCCTGTCCACCGTCCAGATCGACTTCCACCAGCCCGAACGCTTCGACCTGCACTACATCGGCGCGGACGGGGCCAAGCACCGCCCGGTCATGGTGCACCGCAGCGTCATCGGCAGCGTGGAACGCGCGGTGGCGCATCTCCTGGAGACCCACGGCGGCGCGTTCCCGGCGTGGCTGGCACCGGTGCAGCTGGTCGTCCTGCCGGTCGCGGAGGCCCAGGCGGACGCCGCCCACGCCCTCGCCCGCCGGGCCCGCGAACTCGGCCTGCGCGCAGAGGTGGCGGGCCCCGAACACGGCACCCTCGGCGCCCGCATCCGCGCCGCCCGGCTGGTCCCGTACCAAGCGGTGATCGGCCCACGCGAGGCCGCCTCCGACCTCGTCTCCCCACGCCTGCGCGACGGCCACCAGCCCCCCGCCCTCCCCACCACCGACCTGCTCCGACGGATCGCCGAGCGGGTGGCGTCCCGGGGTACCGATCTGTGGGACGAGTCGGACGGATCGTAGGACGGGCTCAGAACGACCAACGCGTATGGGAGTAGACCCCGTTGTCCCGTCCGAAGCCGTAGGCCGTGTCCGGGGACACCGCGTACACGATGTCCTCGCCGCTGCGGAAGGCGGCGTCGATGCCGTGGAAGGTGCCCTCGGGGGAGGTGATGTGCGGGCCGTACTGCTCCTCGTACGCCGCGATGACCTCTTCCAGCAGCGCCGGGTCGGTGACCGGGCGGGCTCTGCCCTCGACCACGAGGTCGAAGCCCTCGGTGAGGGAGTTGGCCCCGGTGGTCAGCGCGCAGTGGGCGTCCTGGGCGAGGTTCTTCGCCTTCTGTTCCTGGCGGCCGGTGGAGAAGTACAGCACCCCGTCGTGCCAGGCGGCGATGACGGGTGTGACGTGCAGCCTGCCGTCGGGACGGACCGTGGACACCCAGAAGATCTCGGCCGCCCCGAGCCGCCGCTGCGCCTCGTCCCACCCGGTGGCGGTGACGCCCGAGGCGCCCGGGCGGGGGTTGAGGGCGGAGCTGTAGCGGGGGTCGAGCTCGGTGGTGGGCTGCTGCGCGGGACCTGGTGCCGGCATGGCGTCTCTCTCCTGTCGTCCTCAGCTGTCTGTGCCGTCTCTGCTGTTTCCGCTGTCGTACTCCGGTGGTCTTCCTACGTCCTTCCCGTGTGTGCCCCGGCGTCGGTTCGGCCGTTCGAGGGGCGCGTAAGGTCGCTCGTACGGAGCCCAGCCCGGGACCAGTGGAAGGAGCCCTCGCCGTGACGGACGGTCAGCCCATCCCGGTGATCATCGACTGTGACACCGGCGTCGACGACGCCCTCGCCCTGCTGTTCGCCGTACGGCACCCCGCGCTCGACGTGCGCGCGATCACCTGCGTGGCCGGGAACACGGACGTCGACGGCGTCGTCCGCAACACGCTGACCGTGCTGGAGGTGGCCGGTGCCGGTGACATCCCCGTGGCCCGGGGCGCCGAGCGGCCGCTGATCGAGCCCGTGCGGACGGCGCGGCATGTGCACGGGGAGGACGGCATGGGGGATCTGGGGCTGCCCGCGCCGACCCGGGTGCCGGTCGACGTGGACGCGGTGACGCTGCTGCGCCGCGAGATCCTCGCCTCGCCGAGGCCGGTCACGCTCATCCCCACCGCGCCCCTGACGAACATCGCGCTGCTGCTGCGGACGCACCCCGAGGTGACCCGCAACATCGAGCGGATCGTGTTCATGGGCGGCGCGGTGGCGACCGGGAACGCCACGCCGGTCGCGGAGTTCAACGTGTGGCACGACCCGGAGGCGGCCGCGGTGCTGCTCACCGCGGGGGTGCCGATCACGATGTACGGCCTGGACGTGTTCAAGCGGGTGCTGGTGCCGGCGGGGGAGGTGCAGCGGCTGCGGTCGAGTGCGGAACCGACTCTGCGGCTGGCCGGTGAGCTGCTCGCCCACCGTGATCCGGCGACCTCCGGCGATCCCACGCCGATGGGTGGTCTCGGCGACGCGGGTGCGATCTGCGCGGTCGTCGACCCGAAGGGCATCACCACCGAGGCCCTGCCGGTCGAGGTCGTCCTCGCCCCCGGGCCCGCCCGTGGCCAGACGATCGTCGACCGTCGCCCGCGCCCCGGCGAGTCCGAGATCCACGAGGGCACGCGCGAACAGCCCCTGGTGGACGTGGCGTTGGATGTGGACGTGGAGCGGTACGTCAACCTGTACCTGGAGACGCTCTAGCGCGGGGAGCGGTGCATCTATCGATTGACTTTCGATCGATATCGATCGAGGATCGATATATGAATGGCTTCCTCATCGCCGCACTCCGGGCCGGTATCGCCTTCGCCGTGCTGGTCGGGCTCTTCGGGCAGTTCGTGGTCATACCGACGACGGCGGCCGACGAGGTCGACCGTTTCCCGCCCTACGCACCGTTCGCCACGCCCTATGCGGCCGTGGCGATCGTGGGGGTCGTCTGCGTGCAGGTCGCGCTCGTCGCCGTGTGGATGCTGCTGACGATGGTGCAGCGGGACGCGATCTTCACGCCCCGGGCCTTCCGGTGGGTCGACGTCATCATCGGCGCCTCGGTCGTGGCGACCGTCCTGGCCCTCGGCGTCGCCGGTCATCTGACCGTCGCCGAGATCCCCTCTCCCGGCGACGGCATGGACGTCGAGAGCGCCCTGGTCGCCGCGACGGCGGGAGTCGCCGTGGGGGCGGCCTTCGCGATGCTGATGGCCGTCATGCGGAGCCTGCTGCGCAAGGCGACCAGTCTGCAGAGCGAGATGGCAGAGGTCGTCTGACGACGAACCCCCGCCCTGCCGCGGTCTTGGAGGGGGTGGCGGCAGGGCGGGGAGCAGGGGGGCGGCCTGGCTCAGAGGCCGGGCGCGTCTCGTTCGCGGCGGCGCCGGGGTGCGCTCGCGAGCGCGAGGCTCGGTGGCCCGCCCTGCCGTGGTCCCGGGTGGGGCGTCGGTAGGGCGGGGCTTCATGGGCCGAACCTGCTCAGGCGCCGGAGGTGTTGCGCTTGGCTGTGCGGCGGCGGGTGATGATCATCATGGCCGCGCCGCCCGCCAGCAGGGCCGCCGCGCCGAAGGCGATCGGGCCGGTGCTGCTGTTGGCGCCGGTCTCGGCGAGGTCGCCGCCGCCGTTCGGCTTGGGGGCGGTGGGCGTCGACTCGGAGGCGGACGGGGTGGGCGTGTCCGTGTCGGAGGACGGCGGGGTCGAGGGCTCCGAGGGCTCCGAGGGGGAGGCCGGGGGCGTCGACTGCTCGGCCGGGGGCTCCGAGGGGTCGGCGGGCGGGCTGGACGGGGGCGGCGTCTGAGACGGCGGGGGCGTCTTCGTGCAGTCCTCGGTGCCGCCGTTCCAGGCCGCGATCAGCTTGTCCTTGATGACCGGGCGGTCCGGGCCCTTGGGCAGCTCGCCGTGCTCGAAGCCGTCCTTCGCGTCGAGCTTGCCGTCGAACTTCACCGCGCCCCGGTACAGGTCGATCTGCCCGAAGCAGCCCTTGTCCGGGATGGCGATGTCGAGCGAGTCGGTGGCGCCCGGCTTGACCGTCACCGTGTCGAAGTCGACGAAGACCTGCTCGCCCGAGGTCCCGAAGGTCGGGCCGTGGGCGAGGTAGGAGGCGAGGGAGGCCGTGCAGGTGGCCGCGTCACCGGCGGTGCGGACCTTGACGTGGACCTTGCCGTCCTCGGTCGGCTTCAGGTTCTGGTCGTCGACCTTCACCGAGTCGTAGAAGTTCGTGCCGTCGAGCGAGAACTGGCAGCGGTCGGTGCCGGTCTCCGTCCCCGCGCCCGTCCCGGGCTTGTAGCTGCCGCCGGACGACCAGCCGTCGCCCCCCGGCGTACCGTGCGCGAAGGCGGTGGTGGCGGAGGCGGCGCAGAGGGCGAGGGCCGCGGCGCCCGTCCCCAGCAGGCGTCGCGCGGTGACACGTCTCGCTATGGACATGCGATCCCATTTCTTGGCGTATGCCGGAACCCGGGTGACGGCAGCAGGGCAGCGCGCGGCGGCCGGCCGTACCGGGGTGAGTGGTCTGAGAAACACTGGGCTCATTGGTCACATGCGCCACAGTGTGACCTCATCGTGGCGGCGCCGCAGCACGCTGTCAACCTGCGGGTATGCAAAGGAAGTTACTCCTCCATCACACTTTCATCACAGCAGGAATGGATCACTCCGACCTCCCCGATGTTTCCTTTTTCCGGCATTCTGGACAGATTCAATGCTGTCGCCCGTATGCCCCGCGAAGGAGACCGCGTGACCGATCGCTCCACTCTCGACCTGTCGTCCCGGGATCCCGACTGGTGGCGGCAGGCCGTCGTCTACCAGGTCTATCCCCGCAGCTTCGCCGACGCCGACGGCGACGGACTCGGTGATCTGCGCGGCATCACCCGCCGCCTCGGTCACCTCGCCGCCCTGGGCGTGGACGCCCTGTGGATGAGCCCCTTCTACCCGTCCGAGCTCGCCGACGGCGGCTACGACGTCGCCGACCCCCGGGACGTCGACCCGCGCCTGGGCACCCTCGACGACTTCGACGCCCTGGCCGCCGAGGCCCACCGCCTCGGTCTGAAGGTCATCGTCGACATCGTGCCCAATCACTCCTCGCACCAGCACGTCTGGTTCCAGGAGGCCCTCGCCGCCGGCCCCGGCTCGGCGGCCCGCGACCGGTACGTCTTCCGCGACGGCCGCGGCGAGCACGGCGAACTCCCGCCCACCGACTGGCAGTCCGTCTTCGGCGGCAGCGCGTGGAAGCGGGTCGCCGACGGGCAGTGGTACCTGCACCTGTTCGCCCCCGAGCAGCCCGACCTCAACTGGGAGAACCAGGAGGTCCGCGCCGACTACCGCACCACCCTGCGCTTCTGGTCCGACCGCGGGGTCGACGGCTTCCGCATCGACGTCGCCCACGCCCTGGTCAAGGACCTGAGCGAACCGCTGCGCGACCTCGGCACGCACGCGTCGGGCGGCGAGGAGGCGCTCGCCGGTCTGCCGCCGGGCACGCACCCCCTCTACGACCGGGACGACGTGCACGAGATCTACCGCGACTGGCGCAAGATCCTCGACGCGTACCGTCCGCCGCGCATGGCCGTCGCCGAGGCCTGGGTGCCGGGGGCCCGGCGTGCGCTCTACGCCCGTCCGGACGAGCTGGGGCAGGCCTTCAACTTCGAGTATCTGGAGGCCGGCTGGGACGCCGACGAGCTGCGGCAGGTCATCACCGAGTCGCTCGCCACCGCCCGGGCCGCCGGCGCCTCGGCCACCTGGGTGCTGTCCAACCACGACGTCGTACGCCACGCCTCCCGGCTGATGCTGCCGCCCGGCACCGACCTCAACGCCTGGCTCCTCTCCGGCGGCCACGCCCCGGCCGTCGACGCGGCGGCAGGTCTGCGCCGGGCCCGGGCGGCCACCCTGCTGATGCTGGCGTTGCCCGGCTCGGCGTACCTCTACCAGGGCGAGGAACTCGGGCTGCCCGAGGTCGCCGACCTGCCCACCGAGGTGCTCCAGGACCCGATCTGGGAGCAGACGGGCCATGTCCGCAAGGGGCGTGACGGCTGCCGGGTGCCGTTGCCGTGGTCGGCGGCCGGGCCGTCGTACGGCTTCGGGGCCGGGGGTGCGTGGCTGCCGCAGCCGTCCGGCTTCGCCGCGTACGCCGTGTCGGCACAGGACGGGGTGGCGGGCTCCACGCTGGAGCTGTACCGCACGGCCCTCAGGCTGCGCCGCAAACTCCTCGCCGGGGAGGAGCTGACGTGGGCCTCGGACGCCCCGGACGCGGTGCTCGGGTTCGACCGCGGTGAGGGGTGGCGGTGTGTGACGAACCTGTCCGGTACGGCCGTGCCGCTGCCGGCCGGTGAGGTGCTGCTGAGCAGCGCGCCGCTGGAGGACGGCCGACTGGGGGTGGACACGACGGTGTGGCTCGGCCGCTGAGCGCTCCGCGGGTGGGGCGGGTGGGGCGTCGTTTGTGTGCGGCGGTGTTGTGGCTGGGCGCGCCGTTCCCCGCGCCCCTTGGGGGCGTGGGGCACCCGGGTGGGTGAGTAGGGGGTGCTGCCTGTGGGGATGCCCGCGAGGATCGCTGGCAGAGTGCCGTCGAGGTCCGCACAGGGAGTCCCGCCCGCGATGAACAGGTACAGCAGGACAGCAGCCGTGGCGGGGGTTGTGGTCGTGGGGGTGTTCGCGGTTCCGGGGGCGCCCGCGGTCGCCGAGGGGGGTGGGCTGTGGGGTGCGGCGGTCATCGCGCCCGGGCGGGAGGGCATCGTCGAGATCGCCGGGTACCCGGGGTCGGTGCCGAGTGCGGGTGCCACGCTGACGCTGACCGCGCCCCGTGGGACCCGGGTGACGGACACGCCGCTCGACGCGTCCGGCTATCGCGGCTCGGTCGCCGCCGACGGACGCAGCGGGACGTACCGGGTCACCGGCGACGCGACCGGACCGTCCTGGCGGGGTCGTACGTTCCCGTTCGTGCTGGCGGTGCCCGCGGGCGCCGTGCCCGGCACCCGGCTGCGGGGCTGTGAACTGCGGATCACCGACGCGCGCGGCGTACGGCGGGCCACCGGCCGGTGTGCCGTCACCGTGGGTCTGGCCGGGCCGACGCTGACCCGTCCGCTGTCCGGCGTACCGCTGCCCGCCCGGCCGGAGATCGCCGGCCACGCCCACCCGGGCGCCCAGGTCACCGTCCGTGACAAGGACGACCGCGAGACCTGCGCGACGACGGCCGCCCACGACGGCACCTGGGCATGCACCCCGGCCCCGGCCCTGTCGGCGGGCGCCAACCGCCTCCAGGCGGTCGCCACCCTGAACGGGGTGAGTGCCATGAGCGAGCAGATCGACATCGCGGTGCGGGAGCCGGGTGGCGGTCGGTAGCGGGCTGCGCCGGGGCCGCCACTTCCGCCCGGGTCGCGACGGGACGTGGGCGGGTGCCCCGGCCTTGGCGGTGCCGTGTGAGGGAGCCCGATCGATCAGGTGCCGGTGAGGAGCGCACGGCGCCCCGGGCACTTCCGCCCGGACCGTGACGGGACCTGGGCGGTGCCCCGGCCTCGGTGGGTGCCGTGAGGGAGTCCGATCGATCGCCGTGCCGGTCAGTAGCGCACCGCCCGGGCCACCTCCGCTCTGATCTCGCCCGAGACGTCGTGCGTGCCGCGGGCGGTGGCTGTGGCGGTGTGGCCCGCCTGGACGTTGTTCACCGTGACGATGACCGTGTCGATCAGCTGGTTGCCGGAGTCGGTGAAGTTGACCTGGACGGCGAAGGAACGGGCCGCGTCGTCGGTGTTGTCGACGGTGACCTCGGACCGGGCCCGGCCGTCGGAGCCGATGGTGGGCGGGGCGGCCTTCACGTCGCCCTTGACGTCGATGCCGTCCTGGATGTCGTCGAGCCGGCGCTGGGCCTCGGCCGTGGCCGACTCGACCGCCTCGGAGGCCCCCGAGGCGATCGACCCGACCGCCGACTCCGCCTTGCTCGCGGTGTCGGCGGGACTGTCGTCCCCGCTGCAGCCGGTGAGCGCGGCGGCCAGGGCGAGCGCGACCGCCGCTCCGCCCGTCGCCCAGCGCGTCCGGTGGCGGACAGCCATAAAGCCTCCCGGGGGGAGCCGTCGGCCCGCAGGCCCGGCCTACGGCGTCACGTGCGTCCGAGGCCGCCGCCGCCGAAGGATCCGCTGGATCCGGGCGACCAGCGGCGCGGATTCTGGTCCTTGCCCGTCCTGGTGCTCGCGTGGTGGAGGTCGTGGGGCAGGATCCGGTCGCCGTCCTTCGTCGTGACCGGCATCTCGTCGGGCTCGCGCCTCTCGCGCATCTCGTGGACCGGCCCGCCGTCCGGGACGTGGGGTTGCTCCTCCAGGCCGGGGTGGTGCGTGTCCTTGTCCATGACCCGCATCCCGACCCGTACGCCCCAGATCAGCGCGCAGGCCACGATCAGCCCGCAGGCGAAGGCGATGCCCACGGCGATCGCGTGATCCGACGACGCCGCCAGCAGTTCATACGTGGCCGTTTTCATACTTCGAGTATCGCCGACGGATTGCCATAAAGCGCCCGGAATGTCCGTCGGCCGGAATCCGGGCAACCTCTGCCGCGCCGGTGACGACCTCACGGTGATACCCCGTCCCCCACACGAGGGAGATCACCATGCGCAGACATCTCGCGCGACTGATCACCGTGCTCGCCGTCTTAGCCGCGGTCTTCGCGACGCCCGGCCTGGCGAACGGCAAGGCACAGGCCGCCGACGAGTGGAACCCGCCCGCGAACCTCGTCCAGCCCCTGAACGAGGTCTGGCGGCACGTCGAGACGACCTACCCGAACCTGTACGGCTTCCGGAACTACGGCTGGGACCAGGTCATGGCCAACCGGGGCAGCGTCAACTACTGCGTCCGCTGGGAGTCCGACGCCCCGGTCAGCGCCGCCCTGCGCGACCGGATCCACGCGGCGCTGAAGAAGCAGTTCGGCAAGTGGATGACGGCCATGACCGAGAACGGCAAGGGGCACAACGCCTGGCCGTACACCAACGTCCCGGTCAACATCGTCGGCTGGGCCGTCAAGAACCGCTCCACCCTCCAGTGGACCGACAACTCCGTCGACATCTACACCGGCAATCTCGACGGCGGCGGCGCCCCGCAGTGCGCGCCAGACTGCGGCCGCTTCTTCCACCAGGACGGCAACTACTCGAAGTGTCCTGGCGGCGCCGCCCGCCACTACGACCAGTCCCTGTGGCTGACCAAGGGCTTCGGCGGCGGCGCGGGCGGCGACTGGGGCCAGCGCATGGGCCAGGAGTACTTCACCGGCGCCCTCAACCAGGAGAACATCCACATCTACCTGCACGAGGTCGGCCACACCTTCGGCCTCGACGACTTCTACGACTGGTCGCCGACCGGCCAGTGCTGCTTCCTGATGAAGGCGGGCAGCGCCACGCAGATCACCGAGTTCGACAAGTGGATGGCGCGTGACTTCTGGCGCCATCTGAAGAACCGCTACGGCCTCTGACCGGCGGGGGGCGGTGCGGGCGGCCCCGGCTCCCGCACCGCCCTGCGGCGTACGGTGGAGAGACCGGGGGTAGGTCGCAACCACCGGTGGCTGAACGGTCTCCTGGCCACGTCCCCCCCGTTCGCAGCAGGAGCCCCGATGACTTCCGCCTCCTCGTCCCCGCCGCCGCTCCCCGTACCGCGGGACGTGCGGCTGCGGCTCGCCGAGCCCACGCGCTTCGGCCGTACGGCACGCCGTATCGACGGGGCGTGGTGGCCGCGCTCGGACGACCTGGCGCGGGAGCTGACCGGGCTGCTGGGCGTGCTGCCGCGCGCCTGGGGGCGCATCAGCAGTGTCCTGGTCCACGGGGACACCTGGCAGGACTGCCCGGAGCGGCTGGTCGTCGCCGGGCACCCGGTGCACGTGGGCCGCACCGACTCGCCCACCGCCCCGCACACCGTCTGCCTGCTCGCACTCGGCCGGGGTCGCTACGACCTGCTGGTGGTGCCGCCCGCGACGGCCCGGGCGGAGGCGGACCTGCTCATGGAGCGTGCCGTCGCGCAGGGGGCGTGAGGCCGGGGCGCGTGACGCCCGGCGCCGTCGCTCAGTGCGCGAGCAGCACCAGGACGAGGGCGACCAGCGCCGGGACGGTCTGTACGAAGAGGATCTTCCGGCTGGCGGTGGCCGCGCCGTAGACGCCCGCGACCGCCACGCACACCAGGAAGAACACCGACACCTGGAAGCCCACCGGGTCGGACGCCACGGCGCCCCACAGCAGACCGGCCGCGAGGAAGCCGTTGTAGAGGCCCTGGTTGGCGGCCAGGGCCTTCGTCTCGGCCGCGAACTCGGCGGTGGTGCCGAAGGCGGCGCGGGCGCGTGGAGTGGTCCACAGGAACATCTCCAGCACCAGGATGTAGGCGTGGAGGGCGGCGAGAGCCAGCACCGCGAGGGTGGCGAGGGTCGTCATGCACGCATCATTCCAGGCGTGCGCCGCGACCCCCGCCGCGCCGTCCTCGTTCCGCCGTCTTCGTTCCGCTGCCTTCGTTCCGCCGTCCTCGTTCGGCCTCCCCGGGAGGCGGCGGGCGGTGCCGGGTGGCAGATTGCGGGCAGTGGAAGGCCGGTCCGGGCCGACGCGTCCCCGCGTGTGCCGCTCGGGAGCCCGGCCCGGCCTTCCCGCTGACCCGACACGCGGGATCCACGGGGCGGGATCTACGGGGCGATGGCCTTGCGCAGGGTGTGCAGGCACAGCGTCATGGCGGAGTGCTTCGAGGCGCCGGCCGTGCGGGTGTGCGCCCAGGCCGAGTACAGCAGGGACCAGACCAGGTTGCGGACCCACTCGTCGTCCAGCTCGGAGTCGATGCTGCCGTCCGTGTGGCCGCGCCGGACCGTACGCAGGAAGTGCTGGTCGGCGGTGGTCTCCTCGTCCCAGCCGGACCAGGTCGCCAGTTGCGGCGTCTCGAACATCAGGGTGAGGCCGTCGCCGAGTTCGAAGTACTCCTGGCAGAGCCGCTCCAGGGCCTTGGCGGCCGGGCCGTCGTCGAGCCGGGCGCGCTCGGTCGCCGCCTCGACCTTCTCCAGGATGTCAGTGCCGATGGCCGTGAGGAGGTCGGAGCGCTCGGGGAAGTAGCGGTGGACGGTCGTACGCCCCACACCCGCCGCCGCGGCGACATCGCCGAGCGACGCGGTCGGGTCACCGGCCAGCAGGCCGATGGCGGCGTCGATGATGGCGCGCCGCGTGCGTGCCCGTGTCCCGCTCCCGGCCGCCCCGCCGCGCTCCTCAACCATGCGCATACGGTAGCGCGTCCTCCATGATGAAAATCCCTTGACCGTTATGGAACATCGATGTTCCACTCGGCATCATGACTGTTCCGGATGGCACGTCTCCCAAGGTGTCCGTTCCGCGGCTGCGGATCCTCTGGTCGTTCGCCCGGCCGCACCGGCGCTCCCTGGCCCTGGCCCTCGTCCTCGCCCTGGTGGCATCCGGGATGGGGCTGGCCACCCCGATGGTCACCAAGGGCGTGCTCGACGCGCTCGGCGGCTCGGACTCGCTGCGGGGGCCGCTGCTGGCCCTGCTCGTCCTGCTGGTGGTCGGCAGTGTCGTCATGTACTGGCAGTGGACGCTGCTCGGCGCGCTGGGCGAGCGCGTGGTGCTCCGGGCCCGTGAGTCGATGGTGCGGCGGTTCCTGCGGGCCACCGTTCCCGCCGTCACCCGTCGCGCGCCCGGCGAACTGGTCACCCGCGTCACCTCCGACACGGTCCTGCTGCACCAGGCCGCCACCGGCGCCCCGGTCGGCCTGATCAACGCCGTCGTCATGCTTCTCGGAACCCTGGTCCTCATGGGCGTCCTCGACCTGGTGCTGCTGGGCACGGTCGCGGTGGCGGTGGCGGTGGTCGCCGTCCTGTTCGGCGTCCTCATGCCGGGGATCGCGACCGCGCAGCGGCGCGCCCAGGACCACCTCGGACGGCTCGGCGGCAATCTGGAGGGCGCGCTGCGCGCGATCCGCACGGTGAAGGCCGGCCGGGCCGAGGACCGCACGGCCGAGCGCATCGTGGCCGACGCGCGCATCTCCGCCGAGCACGGCGTCCGCGCGAACCGCCGCGAGGCCCTGGCCTGGACGATCGCGCTGGCCGGCATCGAGCTGGCGATCATCCTGGTCCTGGGCGTGGGCGCCTGGCGGGTCTCCGAGGGGGACCTCGAGGTCTCCAGCCTCATCGCGTTCCTGCTCTACGCGTTCGGGCTGATGGACCCGATCAGCGAACTCAGCCAGAACGTCACAGCGCTCCAGTCCGGGATCGCGGCGGCGGAGCGGATCCGGGAGACGGACGACCTGGATTCGGAGGAGACGGGCGGGGGCGTGCGGGATGTCCCTGTCCGGGAAGGAGGCGTCCAGGACACCCCCGTACTGGAACTGCGGGACGTCACCGCTGCCTACGGCCCCGACGCGAAACCGGCGGTGCGCGGTGTCGACCTGGTCATCCCGCGGCACGGGCACACCGCGATCGTCGGGCCCTCGGGCGCGGGCAAGACGACCCTGTTCTCCCTGGTGCTGCGGTTCCTGGAGCCGACCGGCGGTGAACTGCTCCTGGACGGCCGCCCCTACCGGGACCACAGCCACGACGCGATCCGGTCGCGCCTGGCGTACGTCGAGCAGGACACCCCGGTCGTGCCCGGGACGATCCGCGAGAACCTGCTGCTGTCCCGCCCGGACGCGACGGACGCGGAACTGCGCCGGGTCCTGGACGAGGTGCGGCTGGCCGAGAAGGTCGACGCCCTGGACGACGGGCTCGACACGCCCCTGTCCGGCGCGGCCGTGTCGGGCGGCGAACGGCAGCGCATCGCGCTGGCC
The DNA here is from genome assembly GCF_042671245.1 of Streptomyces sp. NPDC057099. NCBI lineage: Bacteria > Bacillati > Actinomycetota > Actinomycetes > Kitasatosporales > Streptomycetaceae > Streptomyces > Streptomyces sp. NPDC057099. Next base: position 52,239 of record NZ_JBHUTX010000019.1, on the reverse strand, counting down.
CGGGCCCTGTTGCGTACGCCGGACCTCCTGCTCCTGGACGAGGCGACGGCCCAGCTCGACGGGCTGACCGAGGCCGCCGTCCAGGAGTGCGTGCGCGCCCGCGCGGTCACCGGTGCCGTGGTCACGATCGCCCACCGGCTGTCGACCGTGATCGACGCGGACACCATCGTGGTGATGGAGGCGGGCCGGGTCCGTGCGCGGGGCAGCCACGGGGAACTGCTCGCCAGGGACACGCTGTACCGGGAGCTGGTGGAGGCCCTGCGTATCGCGGCCCCCGCCGACTGTCCGGAATCAACCATTCTCGGTTGACCAACAGCCCCAGGTTTGATCAGCTGTCCCACCTGTCTTGTTCGATTCTGATCGAGCGTTTTCGGGCTCCCTGGGGGGGAGCTTGTGACAAGTGGGGGAGTTTCCTTGATGCATCACGATGCCGTCGCGCCGCGCCGCGCCAGATTCCGCCACGGCGCGGCCGCGTTGACGCTGCTGGCGGTGACCGGCGGAACGGCTCTGACGGGGGCTTCGGTCGCCGGCGCCGCCGCGCCGGCCGGGAAGGCGTGCACGCCGACGGAGGGCTTCTCCGGGTGCCGGCTGTTCGATCCGACCGGCGTCCGCGAGGAGTTCCAGGTACCGGCCGGTGTCACGGCACTGGACGTGCGAGCGTGGGGCCAGGGCGGCGAGGGCACCCCTCACGCCAATGGCGGCGCGGGCGGCTACACCGCGGGCACGCTCCGCGTCACGCCCGGGGAGCGGCTGTCGCTCGCGGTCGGCGTCCGGCGCTTCGGTGACGCGCTCGGCGGCGCGGGCGGCACGTACTCCGCGGCCGGCGGCAACAGCAGCGGCGTCCGCGGCGGCGACGGGAAGCCGCTGCTCATCGCGGCCGGTGGCGGCGGCGGGGGCTACGGCAGCATGGATGCCGGCCAGGGAGGCCCGGGCGGAGGTGAGCGCGGCCAGGACGACACCGAGACGGAGCGCGGCGGCAAGGGCGCGGCCGGTGCCAAGGGCGGCGCGGGCGGCGGCAACGGTTCCGCGGGCGCCGACGCGTCCGGGGGCGGCAAGGGCGGTGCGGGCGGCGCCGGTTCGGGCGGCGAAGGCGGTGGCGGCGGCGCCGGTCACGCGGGCGGCGGCGGTGGCGGCGGTACGGACGAGGCCCGGGGCGACGTCGGCAGCGGCGCCGGCGGCAGCAGCTACGTCGACGCGGACCGGGTGAGCGACGCCCGTCTGCTCAGCGGCACCCGCACGGTGGCCCCCGCGAAGAACGACCCCTTCTGGCAGGGCTCCGACGAGCCGGTGCGCGGCGGCATCGCCGAGGGCGGCGTCAACACCGACCTCTCCGGCAACGGGCGGATCGTGTTCCAGTGGAGGACGTCCGCGATCGCGGAACTGGCCCAGGTCTCCGGAGCCGGCCAGACCACCCAGCCGGGCGCCGGCGCCGACCCGATGGCCGTGGTGGCCCGGGACAAGGCCGGCAAGCCGGTCGAGAACGCCTCCGTGACCTTCACGATCGAGGACCCGGACAAGCTGGGAGCCTTCTTCTTCATCAAGAACGGCGCCGACACCACGAAGCTGGCCGTGCCGACCGACGCACAGGGGCGCGCCGAGTCCGCACCGCTCCAGATGGGCGGCAAGGAAGGCGAGTTCACGGTCCGCGCCGCGGTCGACGGTGTCTCGACGGTCTTCACGGTGAAGGTGAAGAAGTCCGCCTACACCGTGTCCGTCGCGAGCGGCGACGACCAGCAGGCCGAACAGGGCGAGGCCTTCGCGGACGCCCTCCAGGCCCGCGTGGTCAAGGCGGGTGCCTCCGCACCGGCCGGTACGGAGGTGGAGTTCCGGGTCGAGGACGACAGCGACGACGCGCCCCGCTTCGAGGACGGCGAGCAGGTCGTCCGCGTCAAGACCGACGCGGCGGGCAAGGCGACGGCCCCGACCCTGACCGCCGGCGAGGGTACGGGCACGTACACCGTGGCCGCGTCCGTCGGTGACGCCATGACCCAGTTCGCGGTCGAAGTCGTCGAGGGTGATGACGCACCCGCCTCGCCCTCCCCGAGCCCCACCACCGACCCGAGCCCCTCGGCCGACCCGAGCCCCTCGCCCAGCGCGAGTGAGTCCGGGACGACCGGCGGCAGCGGTACGACCACGGGCGGCGGCACCTCGACGAACCTCGACGGCGGCAGCCTCGCCTCCACCGGCGCGGGCGGCATCGGCATCCTCCTCGCGGCGGCCGCGGCTCTGGCCACGGTCGGCTTCGCGGCCTTCCGCCTCGCCCCGCGCCTGAGGCTCCGCTCGCGCGACTGAGCCGGCCACCAGGCCGTACGGAGCCTGCCGTCAGGCCATGACGACCGCCCGTACCCGATCACCGGGTGCGGGCGGTCGCCGTTTCGGCCGTGAGAGAAGTGGCAGATGAGGGAAGGGTGCGTTTTGCGGAACCTTTGCCTGCGGGTCGGGCGTTGGTTCGGTGAGCGCGCGGGAGCGGGTTCGTGAGATGACTCCGACTATTACCGAGGTGACTCAATGGCAGTGTGGGACAAGCTCAAGGACCAGGCCAAGGCCTTCCAGCAGGGGCAGAGCGGGCACGGCGCGGCCGGTGGGCACGGGGCGACCGGCGGGCACGGCTCGGGTTCGCGGTCCGGCGGTGGCAGCAAGGCCCAGCTGGTCGGCCTGTTCAAGACACAGCTCGGGTCGCTGAAGAACGAGCTGAAGAGCGGTGCCTACCGGGACGCGAGCATGGCCATGTGTGCCCTGGTCGCGGCGGCCGACGGGCAGGTGGATCCGTCCGAGCGGCAGCAGGTCGAGTCGATGATCCTCAGCAACGACGTGCTGCAGAACTTCCCGCCGGAGCAGCTGCGCCAGCGCTTCAACAAGCATGTCGACCAGCTGACGATGAACTTCCAACACGGCAAGACCGAGGCGATGCAGGAGATCGCCAAGGCCGCCAAGAAGCCCACCGAGGCCAGGGCCGTGATCCAGACCGGCATGGTCATCGCCGGGGCCGACGGCCACTTCTCCCAGGCCGAGGCGACGGTCCTGCGCGAGGCCTGCGCGACGCTGGGGGTGTCTCCCGCCGAGTTCCAGCTCTGACCAGGCCGATGGGCGAACCGGCTCACCGGTACGGCGGCCTCGCGGGGCCGCCGTACCGATGAGGAACCGTCACCACATCCGGTACGGATCGACGCGGGACCGACCGAGGTCTTGGACAGGCCGCCCACGCCGCTGCTGTCCTCGGCGCATGGACTCCTTCTCGGACAACACCAGACATTCCGAAAACACCGGATCTGCCGGACCTGCCGGACCTACCGGACGTGCTGGATACGCCGGATACTCCGGGTTCAACCGGAACCGCGGGCCGCGCCGGAACGCCGTGCGGGCCGTCACCGCGGGAGCGGTGGTGCTGGCCGTCGCCGCGGGCGGGGCGTACGCGGCCGGTCTCGGGCCCTTCGCGCGGGACACCGGTCCCGACCCCGCCGCCGTGAAACAGGCCCGCGCGTTCCTCGCCGACTGGTCGGCCGGCCGGCTGCCGAGCGCGGCCGGCCGTACGACCAGCCCCGAGGCGGCGCAACGCGTGCTGGACAGTTTCACCGCCGGACTCGAGATCACGAAGCCCGCGCTCAAGGCCGGGGCCGCGACCGAGGCGAAGAACGGCACGGTCACCGTCCCCTTCACCGCCCGGATGCCCGTCACCGGCCTGGGCACCTGGACCTACGAGTCGAAGCTGCCGCTGCGTCGGCAGAGCGGCGGCAGCTGGAAGGTGGACTGGGCGCTGTCCGTCGTCCACCCGCGCCTGAGCGGCACCGACAAATTCCGCCTCGAACGGGAGGAGACCAAGCCCCCCGAGGTCATCGACCGGCAGGGCACGGCCCTGTCCGGCGACGAACTCCCCTCCCTCGCACCCCTGATGACCCGGCTCGGCGGACATGGCACGGACTCCGGTGCGCGCGGGGCGATCCACCTGGTCGACCGGGCCACCGGGGACGTCGAGCGCACGGAGGCCAGGTTCGGCGCGCGGACGGTCCGGGACAAGGGCCCCCTCCGCACGACCCTGCACGCCGGCTGGCAGTCCGCCGCCGAGCAGGCCCTCGCCACCCAGGCCGAGGGCAAGAACGCCGCGCTCGTCGCCCTGCGCATCGACGACGGCGAGATCCTGGCCGTGGCGAACTCCCCGGCCTCCGGCTTCAACCGCGCCCTCTCCGGCACCTATGCGCCCGGCTCCACCTGGAAGATCGTCACCAGCAGTGCCCTGCTGCTCAAGGACGCCGTCAAGCCGGACGACGTGGTGGACTGCCCCAAGTACCTCATGGTGGGGAAGCGGTTCCAGAACGTGGAGCTCTCCGAACACCCGGGCGCCACCTTCCGCAAGGACTTCACCGAGTCGTGCAACACCGCCTTCATCAGCCTGCGCGACCGGCTCTACGACGGGGAACTCGGGGATGTGGCCCGTAAGTACTTCGGCGTGGGCCAGGAATGGCACGTCGGGGCTCCCACGTACGACGGCTCGGTGCCGGCGCCGAAGGACGAGACCGAGAAGGCCGCCTCGATGATCGGGCAGGGCCGGGTGCAGGCCAACCCGCTGCTCATGGCGTCCGTGACCGCGACGGCCGTGTCCGGCACCTTCCACCAGCCCTCGCTCACCGACGGCAACGAGGACAGGACCACCACGACCCGGCTCCCCCGGGACGTCGTCACCCAGCTGCGCGCGATGCTGCGGGCGACCGTCACCGACGGCACCGCGAACGTCCTCTCCGATCTGCCCGGCGAGATCGGCGCCAAGACCGGCACCGCCGAGGTCTCCGACGCGCAGGACAACAACGGCTGGCTCGTCGCCCACCGCGGCAACGTGGCCGTGGCGTGCGTCGTCGAGGAGGGCGTCACCGGCGGCGGCTCCGCCGGGCCCATCGTCCACAGCCTGCTGGCCGCCGCTTCCGACGACCCCGAGTGACAGGAGCACCCCGCATGTCCGTCGACGGGCCCCCTTCGTCGTCCCGCCGCGCCCTCCTGGCCGCCGCGGCCCTCCTCCCCCTCGCCGGCTGCGGCACGGACGACGACCGGGACACCGACACCGACACCGGCCGGGCAGGCAGCACCCCCACGACCAGCCCGCCCACCCCCGCGCCTCCCGTCCGTCGCGCCCGTCTGGCGGACCTGGAGCGCGAGTACGGCGCCCGCGTCGGCGTCCACGCCCTCGCCACCGGCACCGGCGCCACCGTGATCCACCGCGCCGACGAGCGCTTCGCCTTCTGCTCGACCTTCAAGGCACTGGCCGCGGCGGCGGTCCTGCACCACAGCTCCCTCCGGGGCCTGGACCGGCGCGTCACCTACACACGGGCCGACCTCGAGTCCACGTCGCCGATCACCGGGAAGCACGTGGCGACCGGCATGACCCTCCGCCAACTCTGCGACGCCGCCGTCCGGTACAGCGACGGCACGGCCGGGAACCTGCTGATGCGCGACCTCGGCGGCCCGGCGAAGCTCACCGCCTATCTGCGCGAACTCGGCGACAGGGCCAGCCGCATGGACCACTACGAGCCCGAACTGCACGACGTACGACCCGACGACCCCAGCGACACCACCACCCCCCGGGCGATCGCCACCGACTTCCGCGCCCTGCTCCTGGGCACCGCCCTGCCCGCCGGCGAACGCGCCCTGCTCACCCACTGGCTCTCGCGCAACGCCACCGCCGTCGGCGCCCGGCGCATCCGAGCCGGGCTCCCCGAGGGCTGGGAGGTGGCCGACAAGACCGGTACGGGCAACTACGGCAGGGCCAACGACATCGCCGTGGTCCGCCCGCCCCGCACCGAGCCGCTCGTCCTGGCCGTCATGACCGACCGGCCCGGCTACGAGGCCGAGCCCTCGGACGCCCTGATCGCCGAGGCGACCCGGAGGACCGTCGCCGCCCTGATGCGGTGACGGGGGCTATAACGGGGCCATGATCTATCACGCCGTACCGCTCACCGTCTGGAACACCGCCCCCGGCCCGACGTACGCGCCCGACTCCCTCGCCGAGGAGGGCTTCGTGCACTGCTCCCCGGACGAGGCGACGACGCTGGCCGTCGTCAACGCCTTCTACCGGGAGGCGACCAGGCCTCTGCTGGTGCTCGCCCTCGACGAGGCGCGCCTCACCGCGCGGGTCGCGTTCGAGGCGGCGGCCCCCGCTCCGCCGCCCGGGGTGGCCGAAGGCGTCCTGTTCCCGCACGTGTTCGGCCCGCTCGACCGGGACGCCGTCGACCACGTCCTCGAGGTGCGGTGGGACGAGGAGGGCCGGGCGGCGGGGCTGAGCCGGCGGGACTGAGGGCGACCGGATGACCGGTTGAACGAGTACGACAGGATGACCGGGTGAACGAAAAGCAATCCCCCGTCGCCACTCAGGCCCTGCGCCCGGTCCGGGGTGCCGCCCGCCTCGCCGTCGTCGCTCTCGCCCTCGCCGGAGTCGCCTGGGCGGCCCGGGCGGTCTGGCACATCCGGCTCGCCCTGGCCGGTCAGCCGGCGTCCGGCCCGCCCGACCAGGGCGACGGCGTACACCGTCCCCTGAACGCGCTGGAGAACTCCTACCACTTGGTCGACTCCACGGGCGGCGCCGTCACGGCGGTCTGCGCGCTCGTGTTCCTGCTCTGGCTGGACCGCGTGCGGGACAACGCCCGGGCCCTCTCGGGCCAGGACGCCCGGTACCCGTACCTGTGGCTCTTCCTAAGCTGGATCGTGCCGATCGTGAACCTGTGGATACCCCGGGGCATGGTCGCGGACGTCCACCGGTCGGTCTTCCCCGACCGGCGGCTGCCCGCCGTCGTGAACTGGTGGTGGGGCCTGTGGCTGGCCGGTCTGGCCGGTGGAGTCGGCCTGATCTACGCCGACTCCACCGACGACGTCATCGCCCGCGCCTACACCGGCGTCTGGCCCCTGCTCGCCGCCGACCTGGCGATCATGGCCGCGGCCGGCACCGCCGCCCTCATGGTCCGCACGCTCTCCGCTGCGCAACAGCAGCGCATCGACGAGGTCGCGCGGACCGGCTCCTAGCCCCCGGTGGCCGGATCGGCCGCGGCGCAACTGCCGCCGTCGCGCGGGACCTTCAGGGACACGAGGTAGCCGTCCATCGCGTCGCGGGTGCAGTCGCTCCGGTCGTAGACGCGGTGTCCCGCTCCCTCGTACGTCAGCAGGACGGCCGTACCGCGGGTCTGCCGGCGCACCTCGGCCGCCCAGGAGAGGGGGTTGGCCGGGTCGTGCCGGGAGTGCATCATCAGCAGCTTCGGGGCCTCGGAGACGCGCAGCCGGTGCTGCGGGTTGTTCACCCGCTCCGGCCAGCCGACGCACCCGGCCAGCGCGGCGTGCACGCGGGGCGAGCCGCGCATGTGCGGTGCCGCCTGCCGCTCGGCCGCCGTCAGGCGTGCGAACTCCCGGTGGTCACGCGGCCGGAACCGCCAGTCCTGGCGGAACACCGAGAACGGCTCCGCCTTCAACGCCTCACCGGTGTCCGGCGGCCCAGCGGTGTCCAGCGGCTCACCGGTCTCCGGCCGCTGCGCGTCGAGTCGCGCCACGTACGTCGCCGCCTCGGCCCGATCCGGTCCGTAGAACATCTTGAAGACGCTCTGGGCGATGTCGTTCGCGCCGAGGGTCCGGCCCGGCCGCTCCGGATCCCGGATCTCTCCCCGGTCGGCCCGCTTCAGCAGTGCGTCCCAGACGGCCGGGACGTCGCGCCCGTGCAGGGCACACGAGCGCGTACGGTCGCACCACTTCACGAACTGGTGCCATGAGTCCTCGGCGGACCTCGCAGAGGAGACGAGGAACTCCCGTGTGCCGGTGATGCTGTGGTCGATGTTCGCGGTGAGGGACATGGCTCGGATCCGGTCGCCGTACAGCTCCGCGTACTGCTCGCCGATCAGCGTGCCGTAGGAGTGGCCGAAGAAGTTGATCCTCCGCTCGCCCAGTGCCTCGCGCAGGGCCTCCATGTCCTCGCGCAGCTCGCGGTTGTAGGCCGCCAGCCGTTCGAACTCCTCCTGGTCGCGCGGATACGCGGAGGGCCGCGCGTCCAGCAGAGCCTTCGAGCACATCACCGGACGGCTGCCGCCCACGCCCCGCGGGTCGAAGCCGACGATGTCGAACCTGGACCGCAGTTCGGCACTGAGCTGGGCCTCGGCCCGCGTCAGGGTGTAGTTCACGCCGGAGTCGCCCGGTCCTCCCGGATTGACCAGGAGGACGCCGACCCTGCGGTCCGGGTCGGTCGCCTTGCGGCGGGCCACGGCCAGGTCGAGCGTCTCGCCCTCCGGCCGGGACCGGTCCACCGGCAGCCGCAGGGTGCCGCATTCGGCCGAGGTGTGATCGGGGCACGGCTTCCAGTCGATCGGCGTCCCCGACGACGGGGACGAATCGGCCCGAGCCCCCGCCACATCTCCCCCGCCGCACCTCCCCCCATCAACAGCGCCCCGGCGACGAGCGCCCCGGCCAACCCTCTTGACCATGAACGCACCGAGTTGCTCCTGTCGTCCGACAGGTGCCTCGGGGTTGCCCCCGACAGCCCCCTACTGACCCACCAGTCCGTTCGACGGCAGGTCCCGCGCCGGGGTCGGTGTGGCCGACGGGGTGCGGGACCCGGACGTCGGGCGGGAGGTGCGGGGGTCGTCCGTGCGCCGGCCGGTCGTGTCGGGGGTCGGGGCGTCGGACGCGGAGGTCGGCACGGAAGACGGCGCGGAAGTCCGCGCGTAGGGCGGTGCGTCGGTCGGGGCGGGCGACGGCGCCGAGGACGACGCGGAGGGGGAAGGGGCGGGCGACGACGGCGGGGTGGGCAGTGGCGTGGTCGCGTCGGGCGGGGCCATCGGGATCGTCGGGGTGGCAGGGCGGTCCGGGGCGCCGAAGCGCAGGGGGAGCGCGATGAGGGCGGCCACGGCACAGCACACGCCGGCGGCTCCGGCCGCGGAGCGCAGGAGGCGTCGGCGGCTCGCCCTGCGGCGGACGGCGTCGTACTGGCCGGGTGGTGCGCCCAGGTAGTCGGGAGAGGAGGGGCGCAGGATCACGGCGAGCGGGTCGTCGGCGCCGAACCCGGCCTCGCCCGGCTCACCCGGGTCGTCGTCAAGGCGTGTGGTCAAGGCTTCTCCTCAGGTGGACGCGGAGCAGTTCCCGGGCCGCGTGCAGGTCGGCCTTGACGGTTCCTTCCTTGCGTCCGGTCAGTGCGGACACCTCCCGGATCGGCATGTCAGCGTAGTAGTGGAGGAGGATCGGCACGCGCAGTCGCTCCGGGAGCGACTGGACGAGCAGGCGCACCGAGGGGTCGGCCTGCTCGGGGTGGGGCCGTACGGCGGCTTCCGAGGTGACGCGGTGCATGGCCCGGCGCTCGCGCTCCAGTTTGCGCCAGTGGTCCCGGACGAGGTTGGCCGCGGTGACGTAGAGGAAGCCGCGGGGCTCCTCCACGGACGTCCAGCGGGCCCAGAGCCGGGTGAACGCCTCCGAGGCGATCTCGTGGGCCGTCCCGTCGTCGTCGACGAGCCGGCGGCACCAGCCGGCGAGGCGCGGGTAGAGGGCGGCGAACAGTTCGGACGCGGCCTTCTCGCGGGACCGTTTCAACGCTCTCCAGGGGTCGGGGACTCGGCGCCGCTCAGCGCGGCGAAGACGATCACGTTGTCCGCGTATCCGTCGCCGGTACGCGCTCCGCCGCACGTGATCAGCCGTAGCTCCGGGCGGTCCACGTTCCCGTAGACGTCGTCCGCCGGGAAGTCGGTTTTCGGGGTGGTCCGTACGGCCGTGACGGCGAACTCCGCCGCCGTGCCGTTCTCCAGGCGCGCCACGATCCGGTCGCCCCGGCGCAGCCGGTCGAGACGGCGGAAGACGCCGTCGCCGTACGTCCCGACCGTGACATGACCGAGGATCACCGACGGCCCGGTCCGGCCGGGGGTGGGCGAGTGCCGGTACCAGCCGGCCCGGTCGTCCGCCGTGACCGGCGGCACCTCCACCGTGCCGTCCGGGGCCAGGCCCAGCCGGATGACCGGTGTGTCGACGCCGATGGCCGGAACGAGCAGCCGGACCGGAGCGGAACGGGCCAGGGGACGCGCCCCCTTGGCCGGTACCGTCCGGGGCTTCGGCTGCCGTGCGGTGGTGGTCCCGGGGCTGCCGCACGCCGTCAGCAGGGCCGCCGGCAGCGACGCCAGTGCCGCGGTCGTGAACGCGCGCCTGGAGAACGCGGTCATGCCCCGGTCGCCCGGCGGCGGCGTACGACGAAGACCGTCCCGCCGCCCAGCGCGAACGCCGCGGCGGCGCCCGCGCCGATCGCCGTGCCGTCGCTTCCGGAGGACGAGGACGCCGGCGTCACACCGGTGTCGGGCGCGCCGCTCGGCCGGACGGAGACCTGGCCGTCGGCCGGTGCCCGGGTCGGCTCGGGCTTCGGGGCCGGGGTGCTGTCCGTCGCATCCGGTGCCCGGGTCGGTTCGGCACTGGCCTGCGGCGGGGTGCTGCTCGCCGGGGTGGACGTCGGGACCGGGCTCGGGGTCTTGCCCCCGTCGGCGAACGCGGGCCCGGTGCCCAGCAGTACGGCGGTGCCCGCGAGGGCCAGGGCGCTCAGGACGGTTCGGCGCATGGAATCGCTCTCCTTCGTCGGTCCCGCCCGATGGTCGGTCGGCGGGGTGGGTGACGGGTCGTGCGGAGAGACGAGGCGGCGGGGCGGCGGGTTGTAAAGAGATGGCAAAGTCCGATGGGGTGCGGGGCCCGCTGGGCAACACCCCCACCACCGGGTGCCATGACACGGCACCGTGAAGGGATGGCCCGTTGAGCTCCTCACCCGACTTCCCCACCGTCCCCCGCACCGCCGACGTCGTGATCATCGGCGGTGGTGTGATGGGCACGAGCATCGCCTTCCACCTGGCCGAGGCCGGGGTGCGGAACATCGTCGTCGTGGAACGCGGCGAGCTGGGCTGCGGCAGCTCCGGCAAACCGATCGGCGGCGTACGGGCGCACTTCTCCGACCCGCTCAACATCGAACTGGGCGACCGGAGTCTGCGCGCCTTCCGGGACTTCCCGGAGCGCCCCGGGGCCGACATCCGCCTCGACACCGTCGGCTATCTCTTCCTGCTCACCACCGAGCGGCAGGCCGCCGACTTCGAGGCCGCCGTCCGGCTGCAGAACTCCCTCGGCGTCCCCAGCCGTATGACCGACCCGGCCGAAGCCCGCCGCCTCTGCCCCTACGTCAGCACCGACGGGCTGGTGGCCGCCGCCCACTCGCCCGCCGACGGCCACGCCCGGCCCGCCCTGGTCGTCCAGGGCTACGCGCGTGCGGCCGCCCGGGCGGGGGTCGTCCTCGCGACCCACACCACCGTCACCGGCCTCGACACCCGCGGCGACCGGGTCACCGCCGTGCACACCGACCGCGGGCGGATCGACTGCGCCACGGTCGTCTGCGCCGCCGGCGCCTGGTCGGCACGGATCGGCGACCTGGCCGGCGTCCCCCTCCCCGTACGGCCGGTCCGCCGCCAGCTGACCTTCACCGCCCCGCTCACGCCACCCGCCCCGCGCATCCCCTTCACCATCGACTTCTCCTCCTCGGCGTACTTCCACAACAGCGACGACGGGCTTCTGTTCGGCCTGGCCGACCCCGCCGAGCCGGACGGTTTCGACACCACCTGGACCCCCGAGTGGCTGGAGCTCTTCCGCGAGGTCGTACGCCACCGCGCCCCCGACCTCGCGGCCATGGAGACGGCGGGCGGCTGGGCCGGGCTCTACGAGGTCACCCCCGACCACAACGCCCTCATCGGCCGCTCGGGAGAGGTCGTCAACTTCCTCTACGCCACCGGCTTCTCGGGCCACGGCTTCCTCCAGGCCCCGGCGGTCGGGGAGATCGTGCGCGACCTGTACCTGGACCGGGCACCCTGCGTCGACGTCGGCCCGCTCAGCGCCGACCGCTTCCGGGCGGGGGCGGGGATCCGGCCCGAGTCGCATGTCGTCTGAGCCTCCGGATATTCGGCTGCGCGAGGAGGGGAGGGCGGCTAGCATCGCCGCGATGACGACCTCCCTTGACAGATTGGGGGTCCCGTCCGCGCCAGGTGAGTGCTGATGCTCACCCACACCGCGAACGGGGACACCCCGACTTCCTTCTGGCCGCGCGTGCGCGAGTTCGCCGTGCCGCCCTCCATGATCGAGACCGCGACCGTCCGGCGGCAGGCCGGCGACTGGGCGGGTGCGTGCGCCGCCGCCGGTGTCGACGTAGACCTCCAGCCACGCGCCGTGGCCCGGGCGTACGGCAGGGAACTCGCCGCCCGGCTCCGCGCCGACCTGCGTCACCTGGCTCCCGACCTGCTGCGCTGGCACCTGCCGAGGATCGCCCCCGACGGGCTGCTGCGGCCGGGGCTGACCATCGGCCTGGCCCGGTACGACACCACGGGCCCCGCACCGCTGCAGCTCGTGGTGCGGACTCCACCGGCCTGGGCCGACGCCGGTCAGCGGCTCAGCCTCGCCCTGTGGGACGCCTCCGATACGACCGTCCGGCGTCATCCGCATCCGCGCCCCAGCCGACGGTTCCGTCTCGACCTGCACCGGCACCTGTGGGATGCCCGCCGGGTGGGGGAGCTGCGGATGCGGGCGGGGGCGGATCTTCCCGCCGCGGACGGTCGTTCGGCGGCCGGGCCGCCGCCGTACGGCCATCGCTGCGCCGTCGACCGGTGGGCGGCCGAGGCGGAGATCCTGCTGCGTGCCGAGGGCCGGTCGACCGGCCGGGTCGGTGTCCGGCTCGGGGCCCGCAACCGGCTGGTCCTGGACGTGTCCGACGGCACCCCGGTGGTGACGTCGGACGCCCCCGACCCCGCACTGCCCGTCCTGCCCGACGCGGCGACCTGGGTGCTGCCCGACCTGGAGCTGCTCCGGACCGGGGCGATCGATCCCGGGCGGCTGCATCCGCTGGTCGCCCCGGCGCTGGGGGTGGAGCGGACGGACACCTCGCGGGCACCGGAACGGGCGGGTGACCCACGGCTGGTGGACTGCCGGGGAGCCCGCCACACCATCGGCCTGGTCGACGGCGCCCTGGCCGCGCTGGACCACGACCCGGACGAGATCCGGCGCGAGGAACTGCTGGCCGCCCTGGGCGGACCACCCCTGCCCTGTCTCCAGGCCGTCGACCGGGCACACCGCCGCCCCGACTGCCTCACCGGCGTACGGGAACGCCTCCGGCACGGCGACGTCACCGGGGCGCTGGCAGCCGTGGAGAGCCTGCTGGGCCCCGAGGCGGTGCTGCGCGACGGCCCGCTGCGGGACGCGCTGGAGACGGCCGCGCGGCGGCGGATCGCCCACGGACTGTTCCGGGCGGGCCTGGAGGGGCCCTCGCCCGGCAGCCTGCGCCCCTGGGACCTTCGCCGCTCCCGGGGCCAGGGCCCGCACCCCCGCCACATGTGACCCAGAGCCCCTCAGCCCCGCACTTTTCACTCCTCCCAGACCCACAGGTGATCACACATGCCCACACGCAGCACGCCCCTGGCCGACACCACCGCCCGCCTCGACATCGCCGCCGACCTGCTGACCCTCCTGCGCGACCACACCACCGAACCCCGCCCCGACAGCCAACTGGAAGCCCTCACCCTGGCCGTGGCCGCGGATCTTCCCGTGCTGCTGTGGGGAGAGCCGGGCATCGGCAAGACGGCCGCCCTGAACCAGCTCGCCGATGCCCTGGACCTGCCGCTGACCACGGTGATCGCGAGCGTGCACGAGCCGTCCGACTTCTCGGGGCTGCCGATCGTCGGCGACGACCCCGCCGAACAGGGCGTGCCCCTGGCCCCGCCGGACTGGGCGGTGCGCCTGGTGCGGGCCGGCCGGGGACTGCTGTTCCTCGACGAACTCTCCACCGCGCCGCCCGCCGTCCAGGCCGCCCTGCTCCGGCTCGTGCTGGAGCGGCGGATCGGCGCGCTGCGGCTGCCGCCCGGCGTGCGGATCGTGGCCGCCGCCAACCCGCGTTCCTCGGCCGCCGACGGCTGGGAACTGAGCCCGCCGCTCGCCAACCGCTTCGTCCACCTCCAGTGGGCGCACGACACCGACGTCGTCGTCCGGGGCCTCGGCGGGACCTGGCCCCGGGCGACCCTGCCCCGGCTCGACCCCGCGAAGCTGCCGGACGCCGTGGCCTTCGCCCGCCGTGCCGTGTGCGAGCTGCTCACCGCACGGCCCGGGCTCGTGCACCGGCTGCCCAGCGGAGAGACCCGGCGGGGCGGGGCCTGGCCGTCGCCCCGCAGCTGGGAGATGACGCTGCATCTCATCGCCTTCGCCACCGCGGCCGGCTCCTCCCGTGACGTGCTCTCCCTGCTGGTCCGGGGCACCGTGGGGGACGGGCCGGGTCTCGAACTGCTGGCGAGCCTGGACCGGATGGACCTCCCGGACCCCGAGACCCTGCTCGCCGACCCGGCCGGAGCGGTCCTGCCCGAGCGGGGCGATCTGCGCCAGGCCGCGCTGGACGCCGTCGTCGCCGCGGTCCGCAGCCGCCCGGAGCGGCCCCGCTGGGACGCGGCGTGGGCCCTGCTGGTCAAGGCGGTGGAGAGCGGGCCCCCGGACGTCGTGGTCGTCCCCGCGACCACGCTCGCCGCCCTGCGCCGGGAGGACTGGGACGTACCGGCGGCGATCGAGCGCCTCGCCGGGGTCGTGTCCCTGTCCGGCAGGGCGGACCGCGCGGCGGCCCGGACGGCGGCCGCGGAGAGGGCCGTGGCGAAGGCGGGCCGATGACGACCACGGAGACCGGAACCGGAACCCTCGACCGGGACAAGCTCTTCGCCGCCCGCCTGCACGCCGCCCGGGTCCGCCCCTACCTCGCCACGGCCCTGTTCGCCCTGCATGTCGTGGAGTCGCGCCGGGTGCCGACGATGGGCGTCGACCGGCACTGGCGTTGTTACGTCTCGCCGGTGTTCGTGGACCGTACGCCCGTCGAGGAACTGGCCGGGGTGTGGGTGCACGAGGTGTCGCACCTGCTGCGCGACCACCACGGCCGCAGCGACCGGGTCGCCCGCGAACGAGGGCTGAGCGGACCGGGGGAGCGGCTGCGGATGAACATCGCCGCGGACTTCGAGATCAACGACGACGTCTACGGCGACGGCCTCGCCCGCCCCGAAGGAGTCGTCGAGCCGGGCGATCTGGGGCTGGCGGAGGGCGAGTTGATGGAGGAGTACCTACGCCAGTTCAGCATCGGCCCGCGCATGCAGGACCTGGCCTGGCTGGACTGCGGCAGCGGCGCCGACGGCCGGGGCCGGGAGTGGGAGTCCGGCCCCGACGGCGCGCACGGCCTGAGCGAGCAGGAACGGGACGCCGTCCGCTTCCGGGTGGCGCAGGGCATCACCGGCCGCCCGGGCAGCGCCCCGCAGGGCTGGCGACGCTGGGCCGAGGAGGCCTTCCACCCGCCCCAGCCCTGGCGGGAGTTGCTGGGCGCGGCGATCCGCTCGGCCACGTCCGGCCCCGGCGCGGGCGAGGACTACACCTACGGCCGGCCCGCCCGGCGCTCGACCGCGATCCCCGGCATCGTCCTGCCGAGCCTGCGCCGCCGCCCGCCCCGGGTCTCCGTCATCATCGACACCTCCGGCTCCGTCAGCGACGCCGAACTCGGCAGCGCGCTCCTGGAGGTCGCCGAGATCGCCCGGGCCGTCGGCGGACGCCGCGACCTCGTGACCGTGGTGCCCTGTGACGCCTCGGCCGGGTTCGCCCGCCGCCTGTGCCGCGCCGAGGGCATCCCGCTGACGGGCGGCGGCGGCACGGACCTCCGCGCCGGCTTCACCCGCGCCCTGCGCTCCCGCCCGGCCCCGGACGTCATCGTGGCCCTCACCGACGGCCAGACGCCCTGGCCGAGCACCCGGCCTCCGTGCCGCACGGTCGTGGGCCTCTTCCCACGCGGCTACGACGACCACGCCTACGACGAGTCCGACCCCGAGTACGTCCCGGACTCGCCGCCGGACTGGGCCCGGGTCGTGGACATCGGGTCGTGACGGCTCAGGGCCGGTGCAGCAGCCCTCGTTCCATCGCCACCACCACCGCCCGCGTACGGTCGTTGACGTCGAGCTTGGCGAACAGCCGCAGCAGATGCGTCTTCACGGTGGCCTCGGCGATGACGAGGCGGCGGCCGATCTCGGCGTTGGTCAGCCCGTCCGCGACCGCGTTCAGGACGTCCGCCTCACGGGCCGTGAGCGGGATCTGGGCGGGCTGACGCATCCGGGCGACGAGGCGTTCGGCGACCCGGGGCGCGAGCACCGTCTCGCCGCGCGCCGCCGCGTGGATGGCGTCGGCCAGCTGCTCACGGGTGGTGTCCTTGAGGAGGTAGCCGATGGCCCCGGCCTCCACCGCGCGCTCGATCTCCGCGTCCGTGTCGTACGTCGTCAGGATCAGCACCCGGGTGCGGGGGAAACGCGTCACGATCTCGGCCGTGGTCGCCACCCCGTCCAGTACGGGCATCCGCAGGTCGACCAGGGCGACATCCGGCGCGTGGCGCTCGACGAGGGCGAGAGCCGCGCGGCCGTCGCCCGCCTCGCCGACGATCTCGATCCCGGACTCGGAGGCGAGCAGGGCCACCACCCCGGCGCGCATGACGGTGTGGTCGTCGACCACGATGACGCGCAGCGGTCCGTCGGTCATGCGCGGGCCTCTCTCGCTTCGGCCGTCAGGGGGAGCAGCGCCAGCACCCGCGTCCCGTCCCCCAGCGAACTCGTCACCGTCAGCCTCCCGCCCAGCTCCGCCAGCCGCTTGCGCATGCCGTCCAGGCCGAAGCCCGACGACTCCGCCACCACGAACCCGGTCCCGTCATCGGTGATCTCGAGCTCCACACCGTCCGGCTGCCGGGCCAGGACCACGCCGACCGTGGAGGCCCGGGCGTGCTTGCGTACGTTGGCCAGCGACTCCTGGGTGCAGCGCAGCAGCGCGATCCGGGTCTGCTGGTCGCACTCCAGGTCCGCCAGCTCGGCGTCGACGGTGAGGCCGGTGTCCTCCGCGAAACGGTCCAGGGTGCGGCGCAGGGTCTGCGCCACCGACCCCGCCGTCGCCTGGCCGGGCCGCTGCGGTGAGCCGACCAGCTCCCGCGCCTCCGCGAGGTTCTCCCGGGCGGTGGACTCGATCGACCGCAACTGCTGCGCGCTGCGGTCCGGTTCGGAGCCCAGCCCGGCCCGGGCCGCCTCGGCGAGCACGATGATCGAGGCGAAGCCCTGGGCGAGGGTGTCGTGGATCTCCCGAGCCAGCCGCTCCCGCTCGTCCGCCGCGCCCTGCCGCTGATGCGCCTCGGACAACCGGGCCTGGGTCTCCTCCAGTTCGGTGATGAGCCGGGCCCGCTCGGCGCTCTGCCCGACCACCGAGTGCGCCCACAGCCCGATCAGCACCCCCACGCCGACCACGAGCACCGTGGAGACGAGCGTCTCGGTGAAGAACTCCACCGTCCAGCCGTCCTGCCGCAGCACGCTCGCGACCAGGGTCGCGGCCGTGGCCAGCCCCAGGAACAGCACCGAGGCCCTCGGCGTCCGCCCGAACAGCCAGTAGTGCGGCAGCGTCACCATGAACAGCCCCGCGTAGTTGCCCCGCAGATACGCCAGCCCGCCCAGCGCGACCACCAGCACCGACAGATACACGTGCGGCCGTATGACGGGGTTGGCCGGGAAGCGGTAGAGGACCGCGTAGGACACCACCACCCCGCCCAGCAGGGCCAGTGCGACGTACTTGCTCCCGTCGGGCCGGTCGATCGCGGCCAGCCCGACGGCCATCAAGGCGAACAGCAGCCAGCACACCGCGTTCCAGCGGCGCAGCGACGTGGTCCAGAAGGCGTCGGCGGTGCTCGCGGTTTCGGCGGCTTCGGCGGTGGAGCCGGCGGATACGGTCATGCCGATCAACGTACGTCGACTCCCGGACGGCTGACTGGCCTTTTCTCCGGTACGGCGAGCGCCCGCCGCACCGCCCGCGAGGGCCACCAACTGGCCTCGCCCAGCAGCAGCATCGCCGCAGGCAGGACCATCACCCGGACCACGAACGCGTCGATCAGCACGGCCGCCGCCAGGACGAAGCCGATCTGCTTCATCTCGATGATGTGGAGGAAGACGAAACTGGCGAACACCGTCGTCATCACCACCGCCGCACTGGTCACCACGCTCGCCGAGGACCGGATCCCGTCCAGCACCGCCTGCCGCGTGGACACGCCCGCGAGCGCGGCCTCCCGGATCCGGCTGACCACGAACACCTGGTAGTCCATCGACAGTCCGAAGAGGATCACGAACAGGAACAGCGGCACCCGCGACCCGATCGACCCGGTGGAGTCGAAGTCCAGCAGGCCCTCCGCCCACGTCCCCTGGAAGACCAGCACCAGCAGCCCGAGCGCCGCCGCGGCGGACAGCAGGTTCAGGACGACGCCGAGCAGTCCGAGCACGACCGAGCGGAAGGCGTACACGGTCATCGCGAACGTCACCAGCAGCAACGCGACCAGCACCAGGGGCAGTTTGCCGTTCTGGTGGGCGGGATAGTCGGCGTACCGGGCGACATCGCCGCTCACGCCGTACTCGGCGCCGCTGATCCGGCCCACGGTCACGGGCAGGAAGTCGTCCCGGAGCCGGTCGAGGGAGTCGTAGGCCTCGTCGGAGTTGCCGAGATACGGCACCTTCAGTTCGAGGGTGCTGGTGCGGTCGTCGGACGAGGTCCGGATCCGCGACGCCCCGGTGAACAGCCGGTCGTCCGCCGCCCGGCCGGCCGCTTCCTTCAGCGCGGCGACGACCTCCGCCGACCGCGAGGCATCCGCACGCACGACCACCTGATGGGTCACCCGCTGCTCCGGGAACGCCTCGTTGAGCCGGTCGTACACCCGCATCGCCGGGATGTCGCGGGAGTGGGTGTCCCGGCTCATCTCGGTGATCTTCAGCCCGGCCAGCGGGACGACCAGGGCGAGCAGGGCGAGGACCGAGACGCACAGGGTGGCCAGGGGATGCCGGGCGGCGGGCCGCAGCAGGGCACTCCACACCCGGCCGCCGCCCCGCTCACCCCGCACCCGGCGTACGGGCCTGCCGCGCTCGGCCCGCCGCCGCGCCCGGCGTTCCGCCCGCTGCCCGAGCTTGACGAGCAGCGCGGGCAGGGCCGTCAGCGAACTCGCCACCGCCACCAGGACGACCACGATCGTGCCGGTCGCGAGGGAGGAGAAGATCACGTCGGAGGCGAGATACAGGGTCGCCGTCGAGGCGACCACCGCCATGCCGGAGACCACGACCGCCCGGCCCGAGGTCGCGGCGGCCAGCTCCACCAGTGCCTCGGAGGACAGCCGCCCGCCGGAGCGGGCCCGTTCCTCCCGCTCGCGCTTGAGGTAGAACAGCGTGTAGTCGACGCCGACCGCGAGGCCGATCATCAGGATGACGTTCGTGCCGACCCCGGCGTCGGGCGACACATGCGAGACGACCATCGAGAGGCCGACCGCCGCCGCGATCGACGACAGCGCCAGCAGCAACGGCACCCCGGCCATGGTCACCGACCCGAACACGACCAGCAGCGTGAGCAGGGTGACGGGCAGGGTGATCGCCTCGGACAGCGCCAGATCGTCACTGCGCTGCTGGTCGACCCCCTTGCTGACGGACGGACTCCCGGTCTCCTCCAGCAGCAGCCCTGCGTAGCCCTTCTGCACCGCCGAGGTCTGCGCCACGAGCGCGTCGACCTTGTCCTTGGCGTCCCGCTCCTCGCCCTTCAGCGCCACCTCGACCATCAGAATTCGGCGGTCCTCGGACAGCAACGGGTCGGCCACGCCCGCCACTTCCGGCAGCCGCCGCATCCGCTCGGTGAGATCCTTCGCCGCGGCCCGGGCGGCGCCCTGGTCCAGAGCACCGCCCGAACGGGAGGAGATCAGCACCTGCTCGGCGGACCTGCGCTCCAGATGCGCCTCGGCGGCGAGGGCCTCGGCCCGCCCGGCCTCGCCGACCCGGTAGTCCGCCGTCTTCGCACTGTTCGTACCGACGGCACTGCCGACCCCCAGACACAGCACCACGAACACCAGCCACCCGACGATCGCCCGCCAGGGGTGCCGCGCACTCCAGCGCGCCACACGCACAGTCAATGAGTTCATGCCCAAAAGGGTTGCTGAGCAGGGCAGTTGCCGGACAGAGGCACTCGGTTGAACCTGCCGTCCACCGGTCGGTGGACCCGGGCCCTGGGGAAAACCCCCGGCCCTTCAGCCTCAGCCGGGCTTCAGCACGACCGCCTGCCCGCCCGCCGGAGCCATCGCCACGTCGAGGGTGTCGGCCCGGGTCACGGTCCGGGTCCCGACCACCACCGGGGTCTGGTACGGGTTCGCGCCCGGGGTGCCGTCGGCGTAGACCGTCGCCGTGTACGTACCGCGCCCGAGGAAGGACAGCGGGAGGGCGAGCGTCCTGGACGACTCGTCGGTCATGGCGCCGAGGTACCAGGTGGAGCCACTGCGGCGGGCTACGGCGACGTACTCGCCGATCGAGCCGGCCAGGGTCCGGCTCTCGTCCCAGGTCGTGGGAACGGCGTTGAACCAGGGCAGCCCGGGCCAGTTCGCCGGGTTGCCGTACTTGGA
The DNA here is from genome assembly GCF_042671245.1 of Streptomyces sp. NPDC057099. Lineage (NCBI taxonomy): Bacteria > Bacillati > Actinomycetota > Actinomycetes > Kitasatosporales > Streptomycetaceae > Streptomyces > Streptomyces sp. NPDC057099. Next base: position 31,778 of record NZ_JBHUTX010000019.1, on the reverse strand, counting down.
CGGCTTGTCGTACCAGAAGAGGAAGTTGAGCGGCTGGTAGTAGACGGCGGCCATGGCCATCTGGTGGGCGTTGGTCGTCTTGTCGCGGGACTGGCCGTAGCAGATCGTGTAGTCCATCGGGCCGCCGATGTTGCGGGCGAACGGCAGCGTCACATTGTGCGTGGCGGTCGGGAACTGCTCATTGCCGCGCACGCCCTCCAGGCTGATCCAGTTCGGGCAGGTCCGCTCGTAGCCGAACGGCCGGACGTCGTCGTGCATGTCGATCAGCAACTCGTGCTTGGCCGCCGTCTTCGCCCAGTCGATGATCTGGCCGGTCATCGACCGGGTGCCGTCGTTGATGAACCCGAGCTTGATGCCCCGCACGCCCCAGCCCTTGTAGAGACCGAAGAGCGAGTCCGCGTCGGTCAGCGCCAGCCGGTTGACGTAGAGGAAGACACCGATGCCCTGGCTCGTGGCGTACGAGATGACCGACGGCAGGTCGATCGCGGCGATCGGGCCGGTCGCGTCGGGTGTGGTGAACTCCGGGCCGTACCAGCCGGCGTCGTACTCGATGTACTCCAGCCCCCGGGCCACTGCGAAGTCGACGCCCGCCAGTCCGGCCGCGGTGGTGAGCTCGCAGCGGAAGACCTTTCCGGGCTTGATCCAGGAGGGGGCGGGGAGGGTGTTCGGCGGGGCCAGGTTCAGCACCAGCTCGGCGTTGTCGACGAGTTCGGCGTGGGTGGCGCCGATGACGACGGCCCGCCATGGGGTGGCGAACGGGGTGGTGACGGTGGAGGCCGTCTCCACGGGTCCGGTGCCCCGGGCGGTGTGCTCCATGAGGAAGGCGGCGAGGGTGTTCGGCTCGCCGGCGACCGAACCGAGCATCAGGCGGGGGTAGTCGACGCGCGCGGACTCACAGACGCAGGCGATGAGGCCGCCGGGGAGGGTGGCGGCCAGGGGGAGGTCGGTGAGCGGGCCGTTGTCCGTGGTGGCGGTGCCGGTGACGGGTATGGAGCCCGGGGCCACCGGCTCGTAGGCGTTCTCGTCGCGGGCGCTGTAGACGGTGGTGCCGTCCGGGAAGACGAAGGTGGTCAGTTCGTCGGTGATGGTGGCGGCGCCGTGGTCGAGGAGGAGGTAGCGCAGGGCGACGCCGGTCCGGTAGGCACGGACCTCGACGGCGAAGCGGATGCCCGTGCCCTTGTCCTTCAAGTCCCAGCGCTGCTCCTGGTAGTGGTCGGTGACGGTCGCGTTGCGTCCGTAGACCGGGGTCCAGGTGGAGCGGTGGGTGCGGTGCCGCTGTCCGGTCACCCGGACAGCGTTGCCGAGGACGGTGCCGTCGGCGAGCCGGATACCGAGGGCCGAGGCGCCGATCACCGTGCGGCCGTCGCGCCGGGCGGACCAGCTGAGTGTCCCGTGGGTGACGGACAGCGTGACGGAGGTGCCGCCCCTGCGGGCGGTCACGCTCTCTGGGCGGTCCGGTCGGCTGTCGGCGGCGTACGCGGGGCGCGTGGTGACGATCCCCGCCGCGGCCAGCCCGGCACCGGCGGCCGCGCCCTTGAGCACGTCCCGGCGGGCCCGTTCTCCCGAAGCTCTCATCGTGAGGGACCTTTCCCTTGCGGTAATAGGGTAGTAACCGTTTTCTGTGAGGGGCGAGAGCAGTTGTACGCGCCGCCGCGAAGGCGGGTCAAGAGGCCGGAGCCACCGGGAGACGCGAACACCCCGGGTGCCCGGGCCTGGTGCGGCCCGGGCACCCGGGGTGCCGTCGTGCATGGTCGTGCGGGGTCGGTCAGCGCAGGGCGCCGAGGCGGTCGAGCCGCTCGTTGACGCCGTTGCGGAGTTCGCCGAGGGTCGTGCCGGGAGGCGCCACCTTCGGTGTGGAGGACGGTGGCTGGGTCTCGTCCGCGCAGGTCGTGCCGCGCGCCGGGACCTTCAGGTCCACCAGGTAGCTCGTGACGGCGTCCGTCGCGCACGCGCTGCGCCCGAAGGCGGTGTGCCCCTCGGCCTTGAAGGTGAGCAGCCGGCCGTTGTCCAGCTCCCGGGACAGGGCCACCGCGTCCTGGTACGGGGTGTCCGGGTCGCCGGTGTTGCCGACGACCAGGATCGGGGCGGAGCCCTTCGCGCGGAAGGAACCGTCGTAGCGGCTGACCTGTTCGCCCTTCCACTGGGCACAGGCGGTGGCGTGCTGGTGGTCGTAGAGCGGCGGTCCGTAGGCGAGGGCCGGGCCGAGCAGCGGCGCGGCCTTGGCGAAGCCGGTCACCTTCCGCTTCAGCAGGGCCGTATCGCGCGGGTAGGCCTTGTCGGTGCACTCGACGACGACGTTCGGGTTGAGGAAGTCGTAGCTGGCCGCGGACGGCGGCCGGAGCAGGAACGAGGTGTTGTCGCGCTGCTGGGCCTTGCGCAGGGCCTCGCCTAGGGAGGGCCAGATGACCTTGCCCTCGTTGATGTTGAACAGGATGCGGTAGACGAGGGTGTAGCCGTTGGCCTGCCCGCCGTTCGTGGTCGGTACGGGGCTGGCGTCGAGGTCGGCCTTGAGCTTCTCGAACGCGGCCCGGGGGTCGCCGTCGCCGAACCCACAGGTCTCCTGGTCCGCCTCGCACCAGTCGAGGAAGCGGCTCATCGCGCCGTCCAGGGCCAGGTACTGGGGCCGGTCGTAGGCGTACGGCTGGTTCGCGTAGTGCTCGGGGTTGTAGGCGCCGTCGAGCGCGAGGGCACGCACCCGGTCGGGGAACAGGGCGGCGTAGACGGTGCCTATGTAGGAGCCGAACGACCTGCCGTAGTACGTCAGTTGCTCCTCACCGAGGGCCTGACGCAGCAGGTCGATGTCCCGGGCGACGTACTCGGTGCCGACGTACGGCAGCAGGTCGCCGGCGTTGTCCTGGCAGGCCTGGTCGAACTCGGCGGCCTGGCGCACGGCGGGCTCGTAGGCGTCCGGGCCGGGGGCGCCCTTCGCCGCGGTGATGGCCCGGGTGTACGTCGGGTCGTCCCAGCACTGGACCTGCGAACTGCGCCCGACGCCGCGTACGTCGTACCCGAAGACGTCGAAGGAGTCGCGCAGGGCGGCCGGCAGCTCGGCGTAGTTCCCGCGCACGAAGTCCACGCCGGAGTTGCCGGGCCCGCCGGGCTGGAGGAAGAGCGTGCCCTTCTTCTCGGCCTGGTCCGTGGCCTTCTTGCGGATGACCGCCAGGGTGATCGTCTTGCCCTGCGGGTCGCGGTAGTCCAGCGGCACGTCGGCGTTCGCGCACTCGAAGCCGTCCTGGCAGTCGGACCAGGCGAGGGACGGCACGGCCGGCTGCTTGCCGGTCTCGTCCGGCTGGGCCGCCATCACCTGGGCGGCGGTTCCGGCGACGGCGAAGGAGACGGCTGCGGCGAGGGCGATCTTCAGGCGCGGGAGGCGTCTGCGTGCGCGGGTGCCGGTGCCGTGATCTCGTGTGGTCACTGTTTCCCCTCGGGGGCGAGTGGTTTCGTTGAAGTTTCTAGCTCACTCGGGAGGGGAAGGGGAGCGGGAGCGGGCTCAGAGTTCCTCTTATGGGGGCCTTGTCACGGAATCTCTCCCATACCCACCGGTAGTTGCGACGCCGTTCACCTGAACTCCGGCCCTCACAGGCCGAAGAGCTTCGCCCCGTTGTCGTGGCACACGGCCCGCAGCCACTCCTCCCCGAGGCCCAGCCGCTCCAGTGCGTGGAGCTGGTGCGCGTACGGATAGGGAATGTTGGGGAAGTCGGAGCCGAGCAGAATGCGGTCGCCGAGCGCGGTCAGCCGGGGCAGGGCGCGGCGGGGGAACGGCATGAACCCCTCGCTGAAGTCGGTGAACGCCATCGTGGTGTCCAGCCGGACCTCCTCGTACCGCTCGGCGAGGTCGAGGAACTCCTCGTACTCGGGCATCCCCATGTGCGCGACGATCAGCCGCAGCCGGGGGTGGTCGGCCAGCACCCGGGCGATCGGCCCCGGCCCGGTGTGCTCGCCGGGCGCGGGCCCGGACCCGCAGTGGATCACCACGGGGATCCCGGCCTCGGCGAGCACTCCCCACGCCGGCCGCAGCAGTTCGTCGGCCGGGTCGTACGCCCCCACCTGCACATGCGCCTTGAACACCCGCGCCCCCGCCTCCACGGCCTCCCGGACATACGCCTCGACCCCCGGCTCCGGGAAGAGCGTCGCGGTGTGCAGACAGTCGGGCGTACGCCGCGCGAAGTCCACCGCCCAGCCGTTCAGCCAGGGGGCCATGCCGGGCTTGTGCGGATAGAGCATCGCGGTGAAGGCCCGCACGCCGAACTCCCTCAAGATCCGCGCCCGTTCGGCCTCCTCCTCCCGATAGGTGATCGGCCACTCCATTCCCCCGGTGAGCGGCCCCATCCCGTCGAAGTACTCCCAGACCTTGTGCAGCACCCGCTCGGGCATGAAGTGCGTATGCACGTCGACGAGGCCGGGGAGCCCGAGCCGGCCCCAGAAACGGCGGACCTCATCGCGCTCGAGGGGCTCGTGGGGCGCGTCACCGTGATCGTCCATGGTGCCCACGATCGGGGCGGGTGGGGTGGCGGGGCCAGGGCTTTGCGCGGGGGGTCCGTGAGGGATCCGTCACCCGGGGGTCGCGCTCGGCCCTTGTCTGCTGGTGGAGCCGGCTGTTCGACCGCCACTTCTCTGTTCCGGCACGCGTGCCGGACCGAGGCGAGGGCACGCCAGTGCCCTAATCGCGTTGACCGCCCCCGGCAGGCAGTGCTGGAGTCGGCACGTGGACAGCATCCCCGCCAACCGGCGGTTCTGGAACCGGATCAGCAGCGCCTACCAGCACGAGCACGACCCGCAAATCGGCGCCACACCCCGGCTGTGGGGCATGTACTCCATCCCCGACGCGCACCTGCACGCCCTGGGCGACGTCACCGGCAAGCGTGTCCTCGAACTCGGCTGCGGCGCCGGCCAGTGGTCCAGGGCGCTCGCCGCCGAGGGCGCCACCGTGGTCGGGCTCGACCTGTCCGAAGCCCAGCTCGCCGCGGCAGCTCGCGCGATGGGAGCGGCCTGCTACCCGCTGGTGCAAGGCGCCGCCGAACACCTCCCGTTCGCCGCCGACAGCTTCGACCTGGTGTTCTGTGATCACGGCGGGCTCAGCTGGGCGCCCCCGCACCTGGCCGTGCCGCAGGCCGCACGCATCCTGCGCCGCGGTGGACGCTTGGTGTTCAACGTCGCCAGCCCATGGTTCGAAGCCTGCTACGACGAAGCCGGCAGCCGCGTGACCACGACGCTGCAGCAGGACTACTTCGGGCTGGACACCATCGCCGAAGGCCAGGGTGCGACCAGCTATCAGCTCACCTACGGCGACTGGGTCAGGGTCCTGCGCGGCGCGGGTCTCGTCATCGACGACCTCATCGAGCCGCGGCCCGAACTCGGAACAGCCAACGGCTACAACGAAACCGACCCGCCTGACTGGGCACACCGCTGGCCGGCGGAACTGCTCTGGGTAACCCACAAACCGTGAGTTCCGCCGCGCCGGCGGACCCCGCGGCGCCGGCCGTCACCCAAGCGCTCATGGGATACGGCTCGCCCCGGAGCGCTCCAGGGCGATCCCGGCCGTTGTCACCGATAGCCGTGATGAGCAGGATGACGGGCATGGCGGTGTCCCCGGCAACACGGCAGCTCTGCGACGCATCAGGCCTTGGTCCGGCTGAGCGGAGGCCGGGTCGACAGGCTTCGTTCGTGGCTCGCCGAGGTCGAGCAAAGACCGGAGACCGTCTTGTGGTTCGGCGAGCCGCCCTCTGACGTCTCTCCGGAGACTCATGCCTTCGGGGTGGAGTTCATGAACGGCTTCATGGACAAGAGTGGAGCTGCATTCGGGGCGGCCCTCCCGCAAGAGGGCGTCCCGGGAGACCTTGCTGCGGGGGTCTTACGGGCACGGTGAGGCGTTGGCGAGGGCGCTGAGCACACTCGATCGGCACGGCTCGGGCAAGCTCGGCTGGGTGGATCCATACGGCGACACGCTGTTCAACGAGCAGGAAGCTCAAGTCGCCCGTCAGGAAGTCACCGCCCTGACGCAGCGGTGTACTGACGAGCAGCAGATGGCGGCTTTGCTGGACCTTGCCGAGCTTCTTGAAGCGTGTGCCGCGACGCGGGGCAGCTTTCTGTGGTTCATGGGCGACCAGCCGGACTTGACCATTGCTCTGTGGCGGGTCGGGGGTGAGCTGACGGACGCGGTGTGGTGGAGCAGCCGGCGGGCGAGGTCGTTTTCTCAGACGCGGCCTAGGCCGCCGTACTGCCCCGATCGTCGCTTGCCGGCATCCGCAGGGTGTGGTCACCGAAGTCGGCAACCAGGTCCAACCTGCCGCCGAGCGCCTCTACGTAGCGTGCGATGACATCAAGAGTGGCGCCCTCTCCGTGCTCGATCTGGGACACGCGGGCGACGCTCACCCCCATGCGGGCAGCCACGTCCTTCTGAGCCAACCCGTACTGCTTGCGCGCCTCGGCGAGTTGGTACCCCCGGGCTTCCGCCAGCAGCCGGCGCGAACCGGCTTTCACTTCGCCGGGATCCACACCCGCCGAGTAAAGCTCCTGCTCCAGGCTCTCCCAGTCCTGCGGGGTCTTCTTGGGCATGTGTACTCCTCAGTCCTCCGTGTCGCCGGTGTAGTCGCGATAGAGCTGTTCGGCCAAGGGGATGTCGTGGCGGTACCAGCGATCCCAGTTTCCCGCCTTGTCGCCGCCCAGGAGCAGCAGGGCCGAACGACTCGGATCAAAGGCGAAGACGATACGGATCTCGGACCGACCCCCCGAACCCGGCCTCAGTTCCTTGAGGTGATGCAGGTCCGACCCTTTCAGCCGGTCGACGAGGGGACGTCCCAGAGTGGGGCCCGCCTCACGCAGCGCTGCGACTGCCTGGGCGACCTGGGAGGCAGAGCCGAGATCCTCCTTGATCAGCCGCCTGAACCAGCCTGCGTACTCGGTGACTTTGATTGCCCAGCTCAAGACGACTCCCCTCGACTCCAGCATCTGCAGTTTAAGGAATCCCTTAAACTGCGGCAAGCGGAGCCCTGACTCATGTGGACGATCCCGGCGTGCAGACGTGGCCGCGCTGTCTGCCGATCATCCCGCCGCTCACAAAGGACCCTCACTCCCCGGACCCCCTATACACCGCCCCCACCCGCTCCCGAAACGGCCGCCGCCCCACTGCCTCCGCCACCTCCCCCAGCAACACCCCAAGCGGCATGGACAACTCCGCGTCCAGTCCCGCCATCGCCGTGGCCTCCCACTCCGCCTCGATCCGTGGGAGCAAGGCGTGGGCCTTCGGGGGGCAGATCGATCAGGCGGCAGTATCGGCGGCATCAGGCATGCGCCTCATTGTCGCCACGGTCGACGCCCGGTGGGGTGATCCCGATGGCTGCAAGGTTCCGCGCCTCCTGACTGGCCGGATCGAAGGGCTTCGCCGCGGTGAGGACGACCCGAGCGTTCTCGGGGGTGATCACCGTGACGTCGCGGGTGTTCCAGGGAGTGTCCCGTGGACCGTCGACCGAGTCCGGGCGCAGCGCACGGCAGGCCTCGACGAGTGAATCGACCTGGCCGAGCACGCACGCGAAACTGACGCTCATCGCCGGTGCCTCCTCCGGAACGCTCGCCGCCGAGACGAGGAGTACGTCCTGGAACGCCCACCGGCGCAGATGCACCAGCCTGCCGGGGATGCCGAACAGCTCGAAGAACCCGAGCCCACGAGTCCAGAAGTCCACCGACGCCGCCAGATCGCCGGTGGGGATCGTCACGAACGCGGGCATCCCGTAGATGCCGCGGAACAGCTCCGGCGCAACCGCGTCCGGCCCGGGATCGGGCACGGGACTCATCTCGAACGCGTCGTAGTAGTCGCTCATGCGCACCACCCTGCGGCCTCACGCGACGTGAGGGTCAAGCCGGACGAAATCCAGTGGAGCGGCGCCGCTGTGTGCCCTTACCGTGCTGCCGACCCAGGTCCCCTGAGCAAGGACGTGCCGTTGTACACCGTGTGAGACCTCCCGAGAGCTGATCTGTCGCGCGTCGCGCACATGCGCCGCGCTGCTTCTTGCTGCGGACTTCTCACTGGAACCGGTGCATTTCTGTGCTCGAAAACTGGGTGGTCATACCCACCTGCCTGCCGCTCGTCCAACGCCGTTGCCCCACATGCGCGTCCCAACGCTTCCGGGCGAACGGCAAGTTCCGCGTCAACGCCCACCACAAGCTGCTCGACGCCTGGCTCCTCGTGCTCTGCACCGCTTGCGGGGAAACGGCGAAGCTCACGGTCCTGGAGCGGATGAACGTGCGCTCCGTACGACCTGAGCTGCTGGACCGGCTGCACGCCAACGACACCAGTCTGGCAGCCGAGTTGCTCCAGGACCCGGTGGTGCGGCGCCGCAATCGCATCGCCCTCGACTGGGACGACGCCTGGCGTCTCGACACCGGCGGATGGGATCACCTGGACCGCGAGGTGATCGACGTATCGGTCCGCTTCGCGGCGCGGATCCCGGTCCGGCCGGTGCGACTGATCGCTGAAGGCTGCGGTCTTTCCCGGGCCGAGGTCGAGAGGCTGATCGGGGAGGGGAAGCTCGTTTCGGCGGTCCGGCTGGGCGGCAAGCTCTCCGGCGACTTCACCTTCACGCTCAAGCGCTGAGCCGTCTCCGTGTCAGTCGATGCGGGCGCACAGGTCGTCCGTAGTCCCCCGGACGAGATGGAATGCCTTGTATCCGGTGGCGCTGATGTCCATCGTGTAGACGCCGTCGACGATGTACAGGCCGCGCGGCAGGGTGCCCTGGTCCTCCCCTGTGCCGACCAGCACCGGGCCGTGCACGGCCCAGAGTTGTGAGCCGTCGGGCCGGTACTCGACGACGGCCGAGCCGCTCGCGTCGGCGTCGTAGGCGGCGCCCGTCGCGGTGTTCGTGACGCGGATGACCAGGTCTCCCTTGTAGGCGACCCGGCGCTCGGAACCGTCGGGGTGGGTGCTCAGGACGCGCCGCACCACCTCGTCCACGACGGGCTCGCCGTGCACGGGGAAGTCGCAGCGCACGCCGGCGGCGACTTCCCACGGCGTGGAGGGTGCCGGTTCCCAGCCGCCTCCGGTGGCGGTCGTCGCCGCCGTCGCGGGCTGCGTCCCGAGGAGCGCGGCAAGTGTGAGCGTCGCGAGGGCGGTTCGTCGCATGGTTCTCCCTGGTCGGAGGGGTGGAAGGAGGGCTCGCCGCAAGGGCGTGCGCCAGTCTGTCCCCGGCCTCTGACCAAAGCCTCACCATCCTCGGCGTGGACACGGGCACTCCTTCCGCGTCCTGGGCGACACTGGTCGAGTGATTGTCGAACGTGCGTACGCCCACCTCTCCTCGTACGACGAGGACGCCTGGCCCTGGTCGGTGCCCTGCGTCCGACAGCTGCTCGACGAGGGGCTGCGCTTCACCGCACCGGTGACCTTCCTGGTCGGTGAGAACGGCTCGGGGAAGTCGACGCTGGTCGAGGCGCTGGCGGAGGGGTTCGGTCTGGACTCCTACGGCGGCTCCCACGACTGGCGCTACGCCTCCCCGCGCGGCAAGTCGGCGCTCGGCGAGCGGATCAAGTTCGACGCGGCCTCGCGCGGGCGCCGTATGGTCACCAGCTGGTCGGCTCGCAAGGGCTTCTTCCTCCGGGCCGAGACCGCGCTCGACGCGCTCGGCAGGGAGGGCTTCTCGCCGGACTCGGTCAGCCACGGCGAGGGCTTTCTCGCGGCGTTCCGCGGGAAGTTCCTGCACGCCGGGCTCTACGTCCTCGACGAGCCGGAGGCCGCGCTCTCCTTCTCCTCCTGCCTCGAACTCATCGGGCACATCGACCGGTTGGCCAAGGAAGGCGGCCAGGTCATCTGCGCCACGCACTCCCCGCTCCTGACCGCCCTGCCGGGCGCGGACATCGTCGAGGTCGGCGAGCACGGCCTGCGCAGAGTCGCCTGGCAGGAACTCGGCGTCGTGGACCACTGGCGCCGCTATCTGGCCGACCCGCACGCCTATCTGCGGCACATCGTCGAACCGTAGACGACACCACCGGAGCGTCGTGCGGACCAGCCCTTAAGCTGCCCGGTACCCATGGAGTTCCAGCTGCTCGGTCCGTTCGCCGCCCGCCACGAGGGGCGGCCGGTCCTGGTGGGCAGCCGCCGCCAGGAACGGTGTCTGCTGGCGGTTCTGCTGCTGCACGCGGGCCGTGCCGTTGCGACCGGACGCCTCATCGACCTGCTGTGGGACGGCGACCCGCCCGCCTCCGCCCGCGCCACCGTCCACACCTACGTCGGCCGGCTGCGTGCCGCGCTCAGGCCGTACGGGGGGGGCCGTCGAGACCCGGCACGACGGGTACGCCGTAGAGCACGGCCAACACCGTGTCGACGCGGAGGAGTTCACGGCTCTCCTCGCGGAGGCGGCCGCCGCCGGGACCCCCGCCGAGCGGATTCGCCGCTACGACGATGCCCTAGGGCTGTGGCGGGGCGAGCCGCTCGCGGACGTGGCCGACGAGCGGCTGCGGACGCGGCTGGGCGGCATGCTCGCCGAACTGCGGCTGTCCGCCCTGGAACAGCGGGCGGAGGCGCAGCTCGCCGTGGGGCGGCACGACCGGGTCGCGGCGGACCTGACACCCCTGCTCGACGAGCACCCGACGCGTGAACGGCTGGTCGCCGCCCTGATGACCGCCCTGTACCGGGCCGGCCGCCAGGCCGACGCACTCCGGCTCTACGACAGCACCCGCACCCTCCTCGCGACCGAACTCGGCATCGAACCCCACCGTGACCTGCGCACCCTGCACGAACGCATGCTGCGCGGCGACCCCCGGCTGGACCGGCCCCCCGGCCCCGTCTACGCGGTACGGGTCGGCGACCAGTGGCTGCCGTGGAGTACGAGCGGACACCCCGCGCTGGAGTTCTGCAACACCTACGCCGGGTGGGGCGGGGACCCGCTGCCCGGATCGGACTGGCTGTCGGGCTACGCCGCGCTCGCCGTATGGGCCGGGCATCTGGACCTGATCGAGGAGCGGACGGTCGCCCGGCTGCGGGAACAGGCCGTACGCGAACCCGCCGAGGCCGGGGCCGCGCTCGACGAGGCCCGGCGGTTCCGTACGGACCTGTACGCCTGTCTGACCGATCCACAGGACGGCCGGGCCTTCAAGGCGGTGGCCGGGGTGGTGGAGGACGCCGCGCGGCTCTCGGTCTTCACCCGGGGCGAGGACGGCCTGGGACGCTGGCGGCCGTCCCCCTCCGCCGGGCTGCGCCTGCCCCTGTGCGCGGTGGCGCGCAGCGCGGCCGAACTGCTCGCCGACACCCGCCGCTTCACCGTCCGCGCCTGCTCCAGCCCGGACTGCGGCTGGCTGTTCCTCGACGAGAGCGGGCGGCGGAGGTGGTGCAGCCTGGGGACGTGCGGGGCCGCATGCACCCCGAAGGTCCGCTGACAGTCGCCTGCGTCAGACAGCGCGCGCGTTCCCGGTCGGCCGGAACCGGTCCGTAGCCGCCAGCACGGCATCCGTCGTGGCGTCCCCGGACAGCCCGTGTCCCTCCCCGCCGATCAGCACGAGCTCCGCGTCCGGCCACCCCCGCGCCAGCTGCCACGCGATGTCCGGAGGCCCGCTGATGTCCATCCGCCCGTGGACCATCACCCCCGGGATCCCGGCCAGCTTCCCGGCGTCACGCAGCAGGGCCCCGTCCTCCAGGAAGCCCGCGTGCCGCCAGTAGTGCGTGACGAGTCGGGCGAAGCGCATCCTGAAGTGCGGGTCCTCGTACCGGGGATCGGGCTTGTGCCCGGGGTGGGTGGACACGTGCACGTCCTCCCAGCGGCACCACTCCCGCGCGGCCCGCTCCCGTACGGCCGGATCGGGGTCGGCGAGCATCCGGGCGTACGCCTCCACCAGGCTGCCGTCGCGCTCCCCCTCGGGTACGGCGTCCCGGAACCGGGCCCATTCCTCGGGGAAGATCCGCCCCATGTCCCGCGTGACCCACTCGACTTCGCGGCGCGTGGTGTTGGTGACGCTGAACAGGACCAGTTCCGACACTGATCCCGGGTGCTGCTCGGCGTAGGCCAGCGCGAGGGTCACACCCCAGGAACCGCCGAGGACCAGCCACTCCTCGATGCCGAGGTGCCGCCGCAGCCGCTCGGCGTCCGCGATCAGATGCTGTGTCGTGTTGGCGGCGAGCGGGGTCAGCGGATCGGCGGCGTCGGGCGTGCTCCGCCCGCACCCGCGCTGGTCGAGGAGCACGATGCGGTACGCCGTCGGGTCGAAGAGCCGCCGCCAGAACGGCCCCGCGCCGGATCCCGGCCCGCCGTGCAGGACGAGAGCGGGCTTGCCGGTCGGATTCCCGCAGGTCTCCCAGTAGACGCGATTGCCGTCGCCGACGTCGAGCATGCCGTGGTCGTAGGGCTCGATGGGGGGATAGAGCTCGGTCATGCAGGACACACCCTCCCGACATATAACAGCGCTGTTAGATTAACAGGATGAGAGACACCCCGGATCCGGCCGCCGTAGGAACACTGCTCCGCCACGTCCTGGAACTGCTCGACGGCGACGTGTCCAAGATCTACGAGGAACAGGGCCTCACCGAGTACCGGCCCCGCTTCTCCCCGGTCGTACGCGCCCTCCTGGCCGAAGGCCCGCTGTCCGTACGCGACTTGGCGGCCGCGATCGGCGTCACCCACTCGGCCGCGAGCCAGACCGCGGCCCAGATGGCCCGCGCGGACCTCGTCACCCACACCCCCGACCCCCTGGATGCCCGCCGCCGCCTGATCGACCTGACTCCGAAGGCCCGTGCGCTGCTGCCGCGGATCGAGGCGGAGTGGGAGGCCACGGTGGCGGCGATGGCGGAGCTGGACGCGGAGTTGTCCATGCCGCTTGGGGTGTTGCTGGGGGAGGTGGTGGAGGCGGTGGGGAGGCGGTCGTTTCGGGAGCGGGTGGGGGCGGCTTATCGGGGCCCGGGGAGTGAGGGTCCTTCGTGAAGTGGGCTATACGCGGGTGCCGACGGCGATGGTGTCGTTGCCCGCGAGCCGCAGGATCGCCCGGAGGATGATCGGCAGACGGCGGTCGTCGAGGTCCTGCACGGCCGCGATGGTGGTGAGCCCGATGCCCACCATCGACAGGACCAGGCTGAGGAACGCGCGCTGCTGCTCATCCAGGCCCAGCGTGTACTGGCGCCCCGCCAGCCGTTCGAAGCAGGACATGGCGCCGCCGTTGGTGTCGACGATCAGGGCGTACCGTGCGGCGGCGGTGTCCAGGATCGTGCGCTCCTCAGCCAGCGCTTGAACGGCGGCCCGAGCACTCGGCGACTCCGCTGTGCGCACCAGTTGCTCGCACAGTTCCTGGAAGTCATGGGTGGGGGTCACGCCGAGGCCTCCGCGGAGTGTCGATAGCTGCCGAGGTGGGCTGCGGTGAGGCGAGCACGGGCTTGTCGGTACTCCCCGTACAGCCGGTCGCTTTCCGCGCAGGGGGGTTCGGCGTTCGCGCCCGTCTCGTCCGCGGTTCGACAGGTCCGGCAGCTCGCGCAGTGCTCGGCCAGACGCAGGAACGCGGTCTGCTCCGGTGTCCGGCCCGTCGGGCCGGGGGCGCTGAGGATCTCGTAGTGCTCGCACAGGGCGCCCAGGACCCGGGCGAGCCTGCGGGCGTACATCACGCCGCAGCCCGGTGCGGCGCGGCTGAGTTCGGGGGCACGGAGTTTGCCTCGGACCTCCTCGACGCAGGCTGTGGCGCCATGGCGGGCGAGGCTCCCCTCCGGCAGTCGTCCGGCCGCGCGCTCGACCTCGGGCGCGAGCAGCTCGAGGTGGCCGCGTAGTCGGGCGATGAGGGTGTCCAGCTCGCGGGCGGGTGGTGGAAGGGTGTCCGGTCCTGAGTCCGGGCCGAGCACCCGTTGCGCAGTCTCGCGCATGGTCGCGAGGTCTGGTGGGTCTGCTGCCCAGGCTTGCGGGTCCGTAGCGGTCATGGTGTCGACGCTCCTCGCAGGGTCTTGTCGTGCCGACAGACGCTAGAAGCGCGGTGTATGAGACCACTATTGATGTGCATATATGTGCATCCAAGGTCACGCCTTCGGCTGATGGCACTCTGGCGCCCTTGACCGGTGGCCTGGTGGCGGGTCAGCTGTGTTGCACAGTCCTGCACATCATCTTGATGGAGGCAGCCGTGCCGCTACTGTTCATCGGCATCGACCCGAACACCGGAGACCACGAATCACCCACCGTCTGGGTCGACGAGGAGAAGAAGGAACTCGTTTTCCAGGGGTGGAAGCCGTCGCCTGAACTCGAAGCGGAAGTATCCGCGTTCGAGGTGCCGGGCCATGCGGTCGGCATCCCCGAGAACGAAGCAGTGGTCCGTATCCCCGCCAGGATGGTGCCGATGATCAGGGAGGCATGCGATGCCGCCGAACGTGCCGCCGCCCGCGTTCACTGACCTGCTCGCCGGCGCCACCCGGTCCGCCGTCCACCTCGAGATGCGGGACGCGTACGCCGTCGACTACGAGTCCGGGCCGTTCGCCGAGTGGCGTCGCGGACACCGGCATGATCCCGCCGACCGGACTTCCTGGTGGCGGCCCTGGCTGAGCCTGGTCGAGGAGACGGTCGCGCGTGGCGTCGTGATCCGACGGGCCCGGATCGTGTCGGAACCGGTCAGCGAGTACACCCGGTTCCTGCACAGCTTCACTTTCACGAACGTCGCCGCCGGTGAGCTGGTGCGCTGGCTTCCCCGGCGCCGGGCCTCCGATCTCGCGCTGCCCGGCAACGACTTCTGGCTGTTCGACGACCACACGGTGTACTGGAACCACTTCACCGGCGACGGCGTATCCGTCGGCGGTGAAGTCTCCGAGGACCCGGCGGCGGCGAAGCTGTGCGCCGAAGCCTTCGAGGCAATGTGGCCTCGCGCCGTTCCGCACCACCAGTACGAGATCCACTGACCCGGTACGCATCAGACAGGCCAGCTCATGTCCTTCTCTCCCTCCTCGTCCGCCCAGGCCGCGCGCGAGGTGGTTGCCCAGCGGCTGCGTGACCTGCGCAAGACCGCAGGGCTGACGGTCACTGAGCTGGCCGGCCGATGCGAGTGGCACCACGCCAAGACCTCCCGGATCGAGAACGCGCGCACGGCGCCCACCGCCACGGACATCCGTAAGTGGTGCGGAGCGTGCGACGCTGTCGACCAGGCCGAGGCCCTCATCAACCAGTCACTCCACGCCGAGTCCATGTACACGGAGTGGCGCGGCCAAGTACGAGCCGGACTCAAGGCATTGCAGGCCAGCGAGCCCCGGCTCTTCGAGGACACGGAGCTCTTCCGGGTCTACTCCTCGACGCTTGTGCCCGGCCTGCTCCAGACGGAGGGATACGCCGCAGGAATCCTCGGGATCAGCGCACGCTTCCGTGATGTCCCCGTCGACGACAGTGCCGAAGCCGCACGCGCCCGCGTGGACCGATCACGCATCATCCACGAGCCAGGACACCGCTTCGTGTTCGTGGTCGAGGAGGATGCTCTGCGGCACCAGATCTGCGGCGCCGACGAGATGGCCGCCCAACTGGGCTACCTGCTCACCGCGGGAGCACTGCCCCAGGTATCCCTCGGCATCATTCCCATGTCAGCGCCCAGCCGGGCCCAGTGGCCGCGGGAGACCTTCCACGTCTACGACGATCGGCTGGTGTCCGTCGAACTCGTCTCGGCCAGAGTGAAGATCACCCAGCCCTCCGAGATCGCCCTGTACCTCCGGGCCTTCGAGCAACTCCGCGGCGACGCCGTGTACGGAGCGGATGCCCGAGCCCTGATCGTGGGAGCCATCGAAGCCTTGCGCTGATCTCTGCGGAGCCGACCGGAGTCTCGATCAAGTTTGCTTATTCTCAATGGCGTTGGAGCGGGAGCGGGAGCGGGCGTCGTCTACTGTGTCGCGCCATGACGGTCCTGATCATCGGCGGTAGCGGGTTCCTGGGTACTGAGCTGGCACGCCAAGCGGCAGCGGCCGGACACGCGACGGCCGCGACGTTCGCGTCCCGTCCCGGCACCGCTCCCGGGGTCGCGTGGCACGCCCTCGACCTGCGGGATCCCGAACGAGTCGAAGCCGTCGTGGCAGAGATCGGTCCGCGCCTCGTCATCAACGCGACGAGCGCCGAATCCGACTGGGCGGTCACGGCCGAGGGTCCTGTCCGGCTGGCGATGGCCGCTGCGGAGTACGGCTGTCGCCTGGTCCATGTATCCAGCGACGCGGTGTTCTCCGGCACCCGCATCCATTACGACGAAAACTGCCTCCCCGACCCTGTCACCCCTTACGGCGCGGCCAAGGCCGCAGCGGAGACAGGGGTCCGTTTCGTGCACCCGGACGCCGTCATTGCTCGCACCTCGCTGATCATCGGCGACTGGCAGTCACTGCACGTACGCCTGGTGCACGACCTCGCGGCAGGTACGCGGAACGGCGTCCTGTTCACCGACGACATTCGCTGCCCCGTCCATGTCGCCGACTTGGCCGCAGCCCTGCTGGAACTCGCGGCGGGCGACGCGACCGGCGTGCACCATCTGGCAGGAGCCGATGCCGTCAGCCGTCATGAACTCGGGACCCTGATCGCCAGGCGCGACGGGCTCGACCCCGCCCGACTACCCACAGGCCTGCGGGCCGACAGCGCACTTCCCGGAGCCCTCGAGGTCCGCCTCGACAGCCGCGCCACCCAACGCAAGCTGCACACCACGTTGCGCGGTGCCCGACAGTTCCTCGCGTTGGGATCTTGAGCGACTGCAGAGCGGGCCGTGTCGGCGCATGCTCACTCGTCCCACCCTGCCCGATCATCGGCGCGCCCGGTGAACGCCCGCCCGCAATGCCCGAGCAGCTCACGCACCGCAGGGCCGTGTGTCCCCTTCCAGATCAGGGCCAGTAGAGCCAGTGTCGTCACGTCGTCGAGGGGGCGGGTGACGAGCCGGTCTGCATGGCTCGTGGCCATCGACTCGCTGAGGACGGCGACGCCGAGGCCGCGGGCCGCGAGGGCCGCGATGGCGTCCGCGGCGCTGGCCTGGAGGGCGATCGTGGGGTGGAGGTCCTGTGCGGCACAGGCGCGGTCGAACACCGTGCGCAGGCCGGTGCCCGGGGGCATGCAGATGATCGGATGGGGTGCCAGGTCGCGCAGAACGACCTGCCGCTGTTCCGCCAGGGGATGCCCGGCCGCCACGGCTACGACGAGCCGTTCGCTGATGAGCGTCAGCGCCTCGAGCCCCTCGGGGGCGGGCGTCGCGGTTCCGACGAGGGCCAGGTCGACGGTGCCGGTGCGGACGGCCTCGACGAGCCGGTCGGAGTTGTCCTCCAGTAGGGAGATCTCGACCCCTGGGTGCGCTTGGTGGAACGCGGAGAGCGCGTCGAACAGGGGCGTGAGGGTGCAGCCGATGACCATCCCGACCACGAGCTGCCCCCGGATCAGGTCGGTCACCTCGTCGACCGCCCGGCCCACCGCCCCGGCCGCCGCGAGGGTCGCTCGGGCGTGGTCGAGTGCTGCCCTGCCCGCCGCGGTGAGGGTGGCGGTGCGGGTTGAGCGGTCGAACAGCTCGGCACCGAGTTCACGTTCCAACTGGCGGATCTGAGCGCTGACGCCGGACTGGCTGATGTGCACGCGCTCGGCGGCCCGCGTGAAGTTCCGCTCCTCGGCGACCGCGACGAAGTACTCGAGCTGCCTCAGTTCCATGACTGGGGATTCTAGTGAGCAGTAGATCCATCTGTTGGACTTCTGATCCCGGGGTGAGCACGCTGGACGCAGGCATCGACCCTCTACGACCTTCTACGACGTTCAGGAGATCCGCCATGCCGGAGTACGAGAAGGCCCTGCGCCCCGAGGACCTCACCCGCTTGTTCGTCGAGCGGTCCAACGCCGGTGACGCGGCCGGGGTCGCCGCGCTCTACGAAGAGGACGCGGTGCTGGCCTATCCGCCCGGTCAGCGGACGGTGGGGCGGGACGCGATCCGCGCGCTGTGGGAGAAGGTGCTGGCCGACCGCCCCCGCTTCGAGCCGGAAGCGCCCCTGCCGACGCTGGTCAGCGGTGACATCGCCCTGACCTCGACCCCGCCGAAGGACGGGACCGGCGCCCGCGCCCAAGTGGTCCGACGCCAGCCCGACGGCAGCTGGCTACGCGTCCTCGACCAGCCCGAGTTCACCCCGCCGCCCACCAACTGAACGCCCCTTCAGCCGATCCGGCCGAGTCGAGCGCGCCCCGCCGGGTGAACGCGACGTCGAACAGCCCGAGTTCGCCCCACCCGCCCGGCCGAACGCGCCCTCGGCCGACCCGAGTCGAGACCCGCCCCCAAGCCGAACGCCCCCCAAGCGACCCGACCAGATCCCACCCACCGCCCGACGCCCAACCCCAACCCCTACCCCTACCCCCTGGCCCCTACCGCCGGCGGCCCCCCGTACTCTCCCTCCGCACCAACCGCGTAGGCACCAATGTCGTCCCGAACTCCGCCCCACCCTCCCGCAGTTTGCCGAGCACCCCCTCCACACACAGCCGCCCCACCTCCGCGAAGTCCTGGTGGATGGTGGTGAGGGGCGGGAGGAAGGACGCGGATTCGGGGATGTCGTCGAAGCCGATGACGCTGATGTCGTCGGGGACCCGGCGGCCGCGTTCGTGGAGGGCGCGCAGCAGGCCCAGGGCCATCTGGTCGTTGGCCGCGAACACCGCCGTGCAGTCCGGCTCGTCGGCCAGGCGCAGACCGGCCCGGTAGCCGGACTCGGCGGACCAGTCGCCGCGGACCAGGGGCGGTGTCACCCGGCCCGCGGCCGTCAGCGTGTCGCGCCAGGCGTTGGCGCGGCGCTGGGCGGCGAAGGAGCCCTCGGGGCCGGCGAGGTGCCAGACCGTGTCGTGGCCGAGGTCGAGGAGGTGCCGTACGGCGTCACGGGCGCCGCCCGCCTGGTCGGTGTCGACGACGGTGTAGCGGTCGCCGGCGTCCGAGTCGGCCACCACGACCTGCACGCCGGGCGGGAGCGAGACCGTCGCCGCGTCGAGGAGGTGGATCTCCATGATGACGATGACGGCGTCCACGGCGAGTTCGCCCAGGCGGGAGAAGGCGCCGTTCACCTCGTCCTGGGTGGGGACGGCGACGGGCAGCAGGGTGACGGCGTAGCCGTGCTGGGCCGCGGAGGTGGCGATGGCCTCCAGGGTGCGGATGTTGCCCATGGTGGAGAGGGAGAAGGTGATCACGCCGAGGGTGCGGAACTCGCCCCGGCGCAGCGCCCGGGCCGCGCTGTTGGGGCGGTAGCCCAGTTCGCGCATGGCGTCCAGGACCTGCCGGCGGGTGTCCTCGGTGACGCCGGGGAAGCCGTTGGAGACGCGGGAGACCGTCTGGGAGGAGACGCCGGCGAGCTGGGCGACGTCGGCCATGGACGCGCCCTGGCGGGGTCGGGCCGCGCGCCTTCTCGTACGGCTCGTGCCCATTGATTCGCTCTCGCCGTCCACTGTGCCCACCTGCCCCTCGCTCCCCTCGCCGCCCACCTGGCGCGAAAAATTAGGTCCGGAACGACTCCTTGACCCCTGAGATTCGGACAGTGTAGACATCCCGCCAGTGGATGTTTACGTAAACATTGCCTAGTAGAAACCGTACTAGAAGGCGCCAAACCGCACCAGAAGCCCTGGAGTACTCGAGATGGCACACCGCACCCGCAAGAGAAGGCTCCTCGGCGCCATCGGCGTCACCGCCCTGGCGACCGGAACCGTCCTGGCCACGACCACCCTGCCCGCCGCGCACGCCGAGACGACGTCGCAGACGGCCGCGGCCGGGGTCACCGTCCGGCCCGACCCCTCCTACTCGGGGGAGAAGTTCGAGGGCTGGGGCACCAGTCTGGTCTGGTTCGCCAACGCCACCGGCGACTACCCGCCCGCGATCCGGGAGAAGCTCTACAAGCTCCTCTTCGGCGACGAGGGCCTCGCGCTGAACATCGCCCGCTACAACATCGGCGGCGGCAACGCCCCGGACGTCAAGGACTATCTGCGGGCCGGCGGGGCCGTCGAGGGCTGGTGGAAGGCGCCGGCGGGCACGACCCGCGAGGACGTCGACTGGTGGGACGCCGAGGACTCCGGCGACTGGAACAAGAACGCGGACAAGACGCAGCGCTGGTGGGTCGACCGCATCAAGAAGGACATCACCCACTGGGAGACCTTCAGCAACTCCCCGCCGTGGTTCATGACCGAGAGCGGCTACGTCTCCGGCAACTTCGACGCGGGCAAGGACCAGCTCAAGCCGGAGTCGGTCGAGGACTTCGCCAAGTACCTGGTGGGCGCGACCGAGCGGCTGGAGAAGGCGCACGGGATCGACGTCGACACGCTGGACCCGTTCAACGAGCCCAACACCGACTACTGGGGTACCAAGCTCGGCCCGGACGGCGAGCCGACCGGCGGACGCCAGGAGGGCGCCCACATAGGCCCCGAGATGCAGCAGAAGGTGCTGCGGGCGCTCGGGCCCGTGCTGGACAAGTCCAAGTCGGACGCGAAGATCTCGGCGATGGACGAGACCAACCCGGGCACCTTCGCCACCAACTGGAACTCGTACCCCCAGGAGGTGCGTGACCTCGTCGACCAGATGAACGTCCACACCTACGGCACCGGGCAGCGTACGACCGTCCGTGACCTGGCCAAGGCCGCCGACAAGCCGCTGTGGATGAGCGAGGTCGAGGGCGACTGGGGCGACGGCCAGAGCTTCACCGACATGCGGCCCGGGCTGGGGCTCGCACAGCGCATCGTCGACGATCTGCGTGAACTGGAGCCCAAGGCCTGGGTGTTCTGGCAGCCCGTCGAGGACTACGACAACATGAAGCCGGGCGGCGAGTCCGCGAAGGGCGGCAACTGGGGCGAGATCCAGCTCCCGTTCAGCTGCACGAAGACGGACACGCTCAAGTCCTGCCCGGTCTACACGAACACCAAGTTCGACACGGCCCGCAACTTCACGCACTACATCAAGCCCGGCGACCGGCTGATCAAGACGAACGACACGTCCAGCACGGCGGCGGTCTCCCGCAAGGGCGACGCGGCGACGGTCGTCCACGTCAACAGCACGGCCGAGGCCCGTGAGGTCACCCTGGACCTGTCGAAGTTCGGCCGGGTCTCCTCCCGCGCCACCGTCACCCCCGTGGTGACCAGCGCCGACGGCAAGCTCGATCAGCAGAAGGCCGTCCGCGTCAACGGCAAGCAGGCCACGCTCACCGTGCCCGCCCAGTCCGTGACGTCCTTCCTCGTCAAGGGCGTCTCCGGCACCGCCAAGGACGCGGCGGAGCTGCGCAAGGGCCACACCTACCGTCTGACCGGCGCCCAGAGCGGCAAGGACCTCACCCTCGCCGACAACGGCACGGGCCTGGTCATCCGGAGCGCGAACGCCTCCGACCCGAGCGGTCAGGAGTGGAAGGTGGAGCAGATCCGCGGGAGCGACAACCGCAAGCGGTACGTCTTCACCGAGACGTCCGCCGACAAGCGTCTGGCCATCCGCGACGGCAAGCTGGTCGCCGAGCCGGACGAGGGCCGTCGGGACAAGGCCGCCGAGTGGATCATGTCGTCGACCGGTGACGGCACATGGACCCTCGTCAACGCCGCGACGGGTCAACTCCCGGACGTCTCCGGCCAGTCCACGAACGACGGCGCGTCCGTCGGCGTGTGGCAGCCGAACTCCGGGGCCAACCAGCGGTGGAAGGTGACGGATGTGACGGGCCGCTAGCGCTTCGCCCGGCGTACGCCCTTCCACGACGCCCCCGCCTGCCGTCGCCGCATGGTGACGGCCGGGCCGGGGGCGTCGTGCCGCCAGGGACGGAGCTTCTCCGGGTTGCGTACCGCCCAGATGTGCCTGATCCTCTCGCCCGCGATCTCGAACGCGAACACGGTCGCGATGGTGCCGTCCTGCCGCGCCACCAAGCCGGGCAGGCCGTTGACCGTGCACTCCACGAACGTCGTGCGGTCGCCCGCCGCACGGGCGATCCTGGCGTAGGCACGGGCGATCCGCTCACCGCCCACGAGCGGGTGCAGGTGGGTGACGGCCAGCCCGCCGCCGTCGGCGGTCGCGGTGGCGTCGGGGTCGAGCAGGTCGATCAGGGCGTCGATGTCCTTGGCCTCCCACGCCGTTCTGAACTGCCGGACGATGCCGGCCTGCCCGGCACTCGGGCCCGCCGGGGACCGCGCGGTGCGGATGCGACGGCGGGCGGACGAGGCGAGTTGGCGGCACGCCGCCGGAGTGCGGCCGACGATCTCGGCGACCTCTCCGAAGGGGTAGCGGAAGACGTCGTGCAGGACGAACGCGACGCGCTCGGCCGGGGTCATCGCATCGAGGACGACCAGGAAGGCCATCGTCACCGATTCGTCGAGGGTGATCCGATCGGCCGGGTCGGTCCCGCCGGCGCCGGAGCGCCCGGTGATCCACTCCGTGGGCTCGGGCAGCGGTTCCGGGATCCAGTCGCCCACGTACGTCTCCCGCCTGGCCCGTGCCGAGCCGAGCAGGTTCAGGCAGATGCGGCCGGCGACCGTCATCAGCCAGGCGCCCGGCGACTCGATGGCCCGCTGCTCGCGTGGGGACAGGGCGTACCAGCGGGCGTAGGTCTCCTGCACGACGTCCTCGGCGTCGGCGAGGGACCCGAGGAGCCGATAGCCGAGGTTGATCAGCCGGCGCCGCTCACTCATGATCGCGCTGAGGCCCTGATCGCCCTGATCGCTCTGAAGGTCGCCGGGCTCGGCTCTGGTGGTCATGGTCCGGCCGTCTCCCTCGCTCGGTTTCTGCCGCTACCCGTTACGACAAGACAGCCCCGCGGAATGTGACGCCGATGCGCCGCCTCACATTCCGCGGGGCTGCGTGGTCGTAACGGTGAGGACGACAACAGGACCGAGAGGCGACTTCCATGAACGACTTCCAGACCATCGCGGACCGCGTCGAGATCGAGGCACTGCGCGGCGAGTTCACCGACGCGGCGATGATGCGCGACCGGCCCCGCCTGGCGTCGCTGTTCACACCGGACGGTGCCCTGCGCATGCCCAACATCCCCGTCGAGCTGGTCGGCCGCGAGGAGATCCGTGCCGGGGGCGAGAGGCTGCAGAGCCAGTGGGACTTCTTCGTGCAGACCACACACCCCGGCACGATCGTGCTCGACGGCGACACCGCGACCGGCCGCGCCTACATCCAGGAACTCGCGCGCACCCTCGACGGACGCCAGGGTCTGAACTACGCCGTCTACCACGACCGCTACCAGCGCACCGTGGAGGGCTGGAGGTTCGCCGAGCGGGTGTACGAGGTCAGATACCTCGACACCTCCCCGCTGGCGGGCACGGCGCCCCAGGCGGGGACCGGCCCGGCGGAGGCCACGGCCACCCCGGCTCCGGCCCGGCCCTTCGCCGACCCGGCATCGGCCGAACGACTGGAGCGGGCAGCCGCCGCGCTGCGTGCGGGCGGCTTCGCCGCCGAGATCCTCGACGACGCCGCGGCCGCCCGCGCCCGCGTCAAGGACCTGGTCCCCGAGGGCGCCAGTGTGCTCACCGGAGCCAGCGAGACCCTCCGGCTGTCCGGCATCGACGACGACATCAACACCGGGGGCCGCTACGACGCCGTCCGGCCGCGCGTCCAGGCCATCGACCGTGCCACCGGCGCCGACGAGATCCGACGGCTGGTCGCCGGCCCCGAATTCGTCGTCAACAGCGTGGCCGCGGTCACCGAGACCGGCTCGCTCGTTCTCGCCTCGGGCAGCGGCAGCCAGCTCCCCGCCAACGCGGGCGGCGCCGCCCACGCGGTCTGGATCGTCGGCGCGCAGAAGGTGGTGCCCGACCTGAGCACCGCCCTGCGCCGCGTCGAGGAGCACGCTCTCCCGCTGGAGAACGCCCGCGCCCAGGAGGTGTACGGGAGGCCCAGCGCCGTCAACCGCCTGCTCATCCTCAACGCGGAACCCCGCCCGGGGTGCGGCACCGTCCTGCTCCTCCGGGAGGCCATCGGCTACTGACCCGGTCCGGGGTCCGTTCGACATGGCCGGTTGATCCGTTGCCCGCCCCCGTGCCGTGCACCAGGATGCGGGGATGCGTTTCTCGGTCAACCTTCCGAACTTCGGTGACTTCGCCGACCCCCGGACCGTGGCGAAGGTCGCCGTGGCCGCGGAACAGGCGGGGTGGGACGGGCTGTTCGTCTGGGATCACGTGCTGCATCGAAGGCACGGGGACAGGCCCTTCGGGGATCCCTGGATGCTGCTGACCGCCGCCGCGCTGGCGACCTCCCGGATCAGGCTGGGCACGCTGGTCACCCCGGTCGCCCGGCGGCGCCCGCAGCAGCTTGCCCGGCAGGTGGCGACGCTGGACGCCGTGAGCGGGGGGCGGGTCACCTTCGCCACGGGGCTGGGCGGGCCCATCGAGGACGAGTACGCGAGCTTCGGTGACACCACGGACCCGAAGGTGCTGGCCGAGCGGCTGGACGAGGGCCTGGACCTGCTGCGGCGCTACTGGTCGGGTGAGCCGGTGAACCACGAGGGGCGGCACTACCGGGTGCGGGACGTGACGCTGCTGCCCGCCACGGTGCAGCGTCCCCGGCCGCCGGTCTGGGTCGCAGGCTTCTGGCCGAGCCGCCCGCCCATGCGCCGGGCCGCGCGCTGGGACGGAGCGGTCCCCCTGTTCCACGACGCCCGACACGGCCATGTGCCGCCTGTCGACCAGGTCCGCGACCTGGTCGCCTACCTCCGCGACCAGCGCACGGACCGGTCCGGCACGCCCTTCGAGATCGTCCTCGGCGGTGCCACACCGGGCGGCGACCCGGCCAAGGCACGTGATCTCGTCGGCCCTCTCGCCGACGCGGGAGCCACCTGGTGGGACGAGCGGCAGATCCAGACCGGCGAGGACATCGACCGGCTCGCACCGGTGCTGCGCCGTGTCGAGCAGGGTCCGCCGGTCCTGTAGTGACCTGGCGTGCACACCTGGCGTGATCCCGCTCGGGGCACGCCCTCACGTGCCAGCACTCGCCGACCGGCTCACGCTGCTGCTGGGCGATCCGGAACCGGCCCGGGACATGGGCCGCAAGGGCCGGGAACGGGTGCGGGGGCAATGGGGGTGGGACGGGGCCCACGAGCACCTGACGTCCCTGCTGGGGCGGGCTGAGGGCATGGAGCCCAGGTCCCCGAGACGGCCCCCATAACCACCCTCGTCAGCGCTGCTCGACGGCGTCGACCATCCGCAACGCGCGCCTGACGGTCTCCGCCAGGGACGGCCCGGCCGCCGTGTCGGACCGCAGCGCCCAGTCCTCCACCGCGACGCGCATCGCGGTGTTCAGCACGCCCGCTTCGACCCGGACCGCGAGATCGCCGACGGGCCGGCCCGTGCGGTCGGCGATCATCTCGGCGAACGTCGCCTCCGCGTCGTAGTGCGCCTCCAGCCACACCGCGCGCAGCCCCGGCTCGTCACGGCAGAGCAGCAGCAGGTCGCCCAGGGTCCGCAGGCGGGGTGTGGCGTCGTCGTCGTACCGGACGCTCAGGATCGCCTCGGCGAGTGAGCCGTGTTCGTCGCGGCCCTCCCGCAGATGCTCCGTCAGCAGTTCGAGACCCGTGGTGAGCAGGGGGCGTACGCACTCCTCCTTGGAGCGGAAGTACCGCCACAGCGTGCGCGTCGACACTCCCGACGCGGAGGCGATGTCCTCCGCGGTCACCGCCGCCACGCCCTTGGCGGCGAAGAGCCGGACCGCCTCCTCGGCGATCTCCATCCGCGTCTCGGCGCGCCGCCGCTCCGTCAGCGGTGGCCGCCCCGTGGCACCACCTGCTCGTCCGGCCATGCGCCCTCCTCGACTTGCCCTGCTCACCCTATTTTACGTCGCACCGAGTCTTACTGGCGTGAAACGACCTACTGGCACGACGCGTCTTTATGTCGCACTGAGACAGAAACCATTACTGTGCCTGGCACCGGGTCGACGTCACGAGCAGAGGAGCGCCATGGGAGCCACGGGTCTGTCGGGCAAGAGCGTCATCGTCACCGGAGCCGCCTCCGGCATCGGCCGTGCCACCGCCCTGCGGTTCGCCGGGGAGGGGGCGAAGGTCGTGGTCGCCGACCTGAACGAGGAGGGCGCCAAGAGCGTCGTCGCGGCCATCGAGTCCGAGGGTGGAACGGCCGTCGCCGTCACCGGCGATCTGAGCGACGGCGCGGTGGCCGAAGCGGTCGTGGCCGCCGCGGTCGGCACCTTCGGCGGCATCGACGTCCTGGTCAACAACGCGGGTGTCATGGACAGCATGTCCGCCGCCGCGGACGTCACCGACGCCGAGTGGGAACGGGTGCTGCGGGTCAACCTCACGGCACCCTTCCTGCTGGCGCGTGCCGTCCTGCCGCACATGATCGCCGCGGGCGGCGGAGCCATCGTCAACACCGCGTCCGAGGCGTCGCTGCGGGGCAGCGCGGCCGGGACGGCGTACACCGCCTCCAAGCACGGGGTCCTCGGCCTCACCCGCTCCCTCGCGGTGATGTACCGGGACCAGGGCATCCGCACCAACGCCATAGCCCCGGGCGGCACGGCCACCGACATCACGGCCGACGTCCACATCGACCGGGAGGCCCACGGACCGTCCGTCGTCGGCCGGCACTTCGTCAACATGGGCCGCATCTGCGCACCGGAGGAGCAGGCCGCCGCCATCGTGTATCTCGCCTCCGACGCGGCGAGCGGCGTCAACGGCGTCATCCTGCCGGTGGACAACGCCTGGGCCGCCGTCTGACCCCGCCCGCCCCCTCACCTACGGCACCGCGAGAGGAAGAGGACTTCATGTCCACCCCCCACACCCCCGTGTCAGCCCTGGACTTCGACCCGGACGCCCTGCGTGAGCGCTACCGCGCCGAGCGCGACCGGCGGATCCGCCCGGACGGCAACCGCCAGTACCGCCGTACCGCGGGCGAGTTCGGCCACTTCGACGAGGACCCGCACGCCGAACCCGGCTTCACCCGGGAGCCCCTGCACGACCACGTCGAGGTGGCGGTCGTCGGCGGCGGATTCGGCGGACTGCTCGCCGCCGCCCGGCTGCGTCAGGCGGGCCTGCGGGACATCCGGATCATCGAGAAGGGCGCCGACGTCGGCGGCACCTGGTACTGGAACCGGTACCCGGGGATCCACTGCGACATCGAGTCGTACGTCTACCTGCCCCTGCTGGAGGAGCTCGGCTACGTCCCGAAGTGGAAGTACGCGCCGGGCGAGGAGATCCGGGAGCACGCCGAGGCGATCGCGCGGCACTTCGACCTCTACCGCGACGCCTGCCTGCGGACGCAGGTGAGCGAACTGCGCTGGGACGAGGCCGAGTCCGTGTGGGTCGTCGGCACCGACCGCGGCGACCGGATGACCGCACGGCACGTCGTCGTGGCGACCGGCCTGCTCAGCCAGCCCAAACTGCCCGGGATCGAAGGCATCGAGACCTTCAAGGGGCACATGTTCCACACCAGCCGCTGGGACTACGACTACACCGGCGGCGACGCGAACGGCGGCCTGACCGGGCTCGCCGACAAGCGCGTGGCCCTCATCGGCACCGGCGCCACGGCCATCCAGGTCGTCCCGCACCTCGGCAGGGACGCCCGGCACCTGTACGTGTTCCAGCGGACCCCGTCCTCCGTGGACGTACGCGGACAGCGCCCCACGGACCCCGAGTGGGCCGGTTCGCTGAAGCCCGGCTGGGCCCGGGAGCGCAGGGACAACTTCCTCGCGGTCGTCACGGGCGGCCGGGCCGAGAAGGACCTGGTCGCCGACGGCTGGACCAGCAGCGCCCGCCTCCAGCAGAAGCTCATCCCGACCAACAACTACGACGCCCTCACGCCCGAGGAGCGCGAACGCCTGGAGGAGATCGCCGACTTCCAGAAGATGAACGAGCTGCGGGCCCGGGTGGAGAGTGTCGTCCAGGACCCGGCGACGGCCGAGAAGCTCAAGCCCTGGTACCGCTACATGTGCAAGCGGCCCACCTTCAGCGACCTGTACCTGGAGACCTTCAACCGGCCGAACGTCACCCTCGTCGACACGGCCGACCACGGCGGCGTCGAGCGCATCACCGAGCGCGCCGTCGTGGTGGGCGGGGTGGAGTACGAGGTGGACTGCGTCGTCTTCGGCACCGGCTTCGAGGTCGGCGTCTCCGGCCTGCTGTCCGGGCAGCTCCCCGCGTACGGCAGGGACGGCGCCGCCCTGCTGGACTCCTGGCGCAAGACCGGCCCGCGAACCCTGCACGGCTTCTACAGCCGGGGCTTCCCCAACCTGTTCATGCTCGGCTCCGTACAGAGCGCCAGCTCCGTGAACTACGTGCACGTCCTGGACGAACAGGCCACCCATGTCGCCGAGGTGATCGCCGAGGCGGTCGAGCGCGGGGCCCCGTGCGTGGAGCCGACGGCCGAGGCGGAGGCCGCCTGGGGCGACACGATCCGTCGGAAGTCGGCCGACCTGTACGCCTTCCAGTCCGAGTGCACCCCCGGCTACTACAACGCCGAGGGCATGCCCAGGCCCCGCAGCGAGTCCTACGGCGACGGCCCGGTCGCGTTCTACGAGCTGATCAGACGCTGGCGCGCGGAGGGCGGCATGGACGAGGTGCTGGGATCGTGACGGGCGGTCCGAGCAGGTACGACGCGAGTGAGATGCGCAGTCCCGGCCGGCGGGCCACGCGCCTCAACTCACCCAACCCGCTGTGGGGTTCCAACGGCGTGGCGTTCGGCCCGGACGGGCGGCTGTACGTCGCCCAGTTCCTGGCCGGGAAGATCAGCGCCGTCGACCCGGCCACCGGGGACGTCGACGTCGTCGTGCCGATGGACAGCCCCGTCGAGTCGCCCGACGACCTGGCCTTCGGGGCGGACGGCTCGATGTACATCGCCGACCTGGTCCCCGGCCGGGTGTGGCGCCGCAGCCCGGATGGTGAGTACGCCCTGGTCTCCGAGGAGGTGAAGGTCCCCAACGGCATCACCTGCGTCGGCGACCGGCTCTTCGTCAACGAGATGAAGATGAACGGCCGTCTGCTGGAACTCTTCCCCGACGGCGGCGACCCGGTCGTCCTCACCGACGGGCTGGCCTTCGGCAACGCGATGCAGCTCGGCCCGGACGGCTGCCTCTACTACCCGCACATGATCAGCAGGCAGGTGTGGCGCATACCGCCCGACGGCGGGGTGCCCGAGGTGGTCGCCGAGGACGTCCACGACCCGGTCGCGGTCCGCTTCGACCTGGGCGGTGTCCTCCACGTCCTCTCGCGCGGCCCCGAGGGCATCGTCACCCGCGTCGACCTGCACGGCACGGGCACGCGCTCGCTCGTCACCAGCGGGGTGACGGGCCTGGACAACGCCGCGTTCGACGCGGAGAACCGCATGTTCGTCTCCAGCTTCGCCAGCGGCGGCATCACGGAACTGCGTCCCGACGGCCGCACCCGCCCGGTCGTGCCCCGGGGCCTGGACGGGCCCTACGGCGTGACGATCGACCTCGGCGGCACGGTCTACGCGGCCGACCACTACCGGCTGGCCCGCCCGGAACACCCCGACGAGGGCGGCTCGGGCGACGTCGCTACGGAGATCCTCCAGCCCTTCTTCCACGGCATCACGGCCGACGGCGAACTCCTGCACACCACCTCCCAGTTCGGCACCGTACAGACCTACGACCCCGCCACCGGCACGACCCGGCTCAGGGCGAACGGCCTGAACCAGCCCCTGGGCATCGCGACCCGGGCCGACGGCGCCCTGATCGTCGCCGAGACGGGCGCGGGCCGGGTCCTCGCCATCGACGGCACCGACACGGTGACCGTCCTCGCCGAGGGCCTCGACCACCCCGTGGACGTGGCCTTCGACGCCGAGCAGCGCTGCTACGTCAGCGACGACCGACGCGGAGCGATCCTGCGCCTCGACGAGGGCGGCGAGGCGGTGCCGCTCGCGGAGAACCTCGGCGCCCCGCAGGGCCTCGCCGCCCACGGCGACGAACTCTTCACCGTGGACACCGAACACCGCCGCCTGTGGTCGCTCTCCCTGACCACGGGCACGGCGCGCGTAGAGGCCGAATCACTCGCGGTCGGCCTCCCCCCGACCACCGTCCCCCGCCCGTCCCCCGCCCTCTTCACCCACCAACTCCCCGGCCTGGCGCCCCGCTTCGCGGGCCTCACCGCCGCCCCGGACGGTTCCTTGCTGTTGTCCGCGAACGGGGAGGGGACGGTGGTGCGGCTGTCTCGGGCGCGGAGCGACCCGTAGCGGCACCTGGCAACACGAACGGGGCGGCACGGAGCGTGGAGTGCGCTTCGTGTCGCCCCGGGGGGGGTCAGCGGCGGCGGCCCCGGGAGGGCCTGCCGCGGCGGGCGCGCGAGGCCGTGCCCGTGCGGGCGGGGCGGTTCTCGGCGGGCGGCGGGGTGAGGACGACGGGCACGCCCGAGGGCGCCTGGGCGCCGGTGATGCGGTTCAGCTCGGCCTCGCCCGAGCGGACCCGGGTGATCCGCGGCGTGATGCCGGCGTCCGCCATCAGACGGGCCGTCTCGCGCCGCTGGTGCGGCAGGACCAGCGTGACGACGGTGCCCGACTCGCCGGCCCGGGCGGTACGGCCGCCCCGGTGCAGATAGTCCTTGTGGTCGCCGGGCGGGTCCACGTTGACGACGAGGTCGAGGTTGTCGACGTGGATGCCGCGGGCGGCGACGTTGGTGGCCACCAGGACCGTGACCTCGCCGTCCTTGAAGCGGGCCAGGGTCCGGGTCCGCTGGGACTGGGACTTCCCGCCGTGCAGGGCCGAGGCGCGCACCCCGACGGCCAGCAGCTTCTTGGCCAGCCGGTCGGCGGCGTGCTTGGTGTCCAGGAACATGATCACCCGCCCGTCACGGGCGGCGATCTCCGTCGTGGTGGCGTGCTTGTCGTCGTCCTCCACGTGCAGCAGGTGATGCTCCATCGTGGTGACCGTGTTCGCCGACGGATCGACCGAGTGGACCACGGGGTCGTGGAGGTAGCCGCGGACCAGGCGGTCGACGTTGCGGTCCAGCGTGGCCGAGAACAGCAGCCGCTGGCCGTCGGGGCGCACCTGGTCGAGCAGGGCTGTCACCTGCGGCATGAAGCCCATGTCGGTCATCTGGTCGGCCTCGTCGAGGACGGTGACCGAGACCCGGTCCAGCCGGCAGTCGCCACGGTCTATGAGGTCCTTGAGCCGCCCGGGCGTCGCGACGACGACCTCGGCACCGGCGCGCAGCGCGCTCGCCTGGCGGCCGATCGACATCCCGCCGACCACCGTGGCGAGCCGCAGCCGCAGCGCGCGGGCGTAGGGGGTGAGCGCGTCGGTGACCTGCTGGGCCAGTTCCCTGGTGGGCACGAGGACGAGGGCCACCGGCTGCTTGGGCTCGGCCCGCTGCCCGTCGATACGGGCCAGCACGGCCAGGCCGAAGGCGAGGGTCTTGCCCGAGCCCGTGCGGCCACGGCCCAGGACGTCCCGCCCGGCCAGCGAGTTCGGCAGCGTCGCCGCCTGGATCGGGAAGGGCTCCACCACGCCCTCGCCCCGCAGCGCGGTCAGCAGCCGCTCGGGCAGGTCGAGGTCGGCGAACGCCTCGACGGCGGGCAGGGCCGGGGTGAGAGTGGCGGGCGGCGCGAATTCGCCGCCGGGCGCCGTACGACGCCGGGGGCCGCCGCGTCCCGCGCCGGACGCGCGGGAGGAGTTGTTCCGGCCGCCCGTCCTGCGTGAGTGGGGCGAGCCGTTGTTCTTGCGAGCGGTGCGATCCAAGGGGATCCTTCCTCGATGCGGCACGTATCGGGGAATTCCCGGAGGTCAGACGGCCTCTGGGGGCCGCACCAGGATTCGCAAGAATGAGCCGGGTATGGGGTGAAACGTGGTAGGGCCTGTCTGACGAATCCCCGTCGTCCGCCCGAAGGGCGGGCTCCGCGGCGTCTGGCGCGTGCGATCGCAAGGCGCCGGAGCGCTCTCGTGGCGGAGCCACGTGGGCGCTCCGGCAA